>NZ_JAWOCL010000189.1:0-11506 GCF_046483825.1 Sodalinema sp. | reverse complement strand
GAGTTTGTTGGTGAGCAGGATCAAATCCCCCCTGTTTTTTCAGCAAAAAATATAAACGGGAAAAGAGCTTATGAGTATGCCCGCAAAGGCGAAGAAATCGAAATGAGTGACGGCGTTCCTCTCCCTCCAGAGACGTCTCATCCACCGTTTCCTGCGTTCCCTCCGCCAACTCTCGATTCGCTTGCTCCTCCACCAGAGACAGATAATTGGGATTAAACAAACTCGTCAACACATGAACCAGGCGATCGCGCTGCTGACGGCTTAGACTGGCGATCGCCGCCTGATCCCCTTCCAACGGGTTCTCCGTCAACACATTCGCCCCCGGATAGGTATCCCGCACCATCCGCTCATAAGCCCCCAGATAATCCGCCAGGGTTAACTTCCAATCCAAACGAAACCGATTCGGTCGAGCCTTAATAAAAATGTGATAGCGAATCAGACGAGAGATCAGCGTACTCTCCTCATCCCTCTCCCCCGTTTCCCCATTCACATACTGATTTTCCAGAGGTAACTCTGGCATCATCTCATAGACCTCCCGCCAGAGATCGCGAGTATTGCGGGGTCGTTGGGCGATCGTCTCGGGTGACACCCAAGACCCCTCCCCAGCCGCCTCCCGCAACTGCGCCGCATTCGCACCAATGACCGTCAACGCCATTAGACTTAAGGCAATCACCAAAAAATGCGTAACTCGCTTCTGCAATCGGGAGGACATCATGGCTCAAACCCGTTCCAACAATAGGACTCTCAATCCATCTAACATTGATCTAGCACTCAGATCTAGCACTGGCCTTTAATCGCCAATAATCTCAGGTTGCGTCAACTCATCAGACATCTCAACGATCGCCCGCACCACCGGCTTCATCCCCGGCTCATCCAAATTATCAAAATCTTCATAGCGCCGACGTTTAGCGCGATTGGCCACCTGGACGGTGATACGATAGCGATTCGAGGCTGCATCGACGAGTTCTTCGGCGCGACGCATTAAGTTTGTGGTTTCGAGGGGAGTGCGTTTCTGCATAAAAGGGGTGAACCGGCTCAGACAAAAGAACATCCCCCAGTGTAACAAACTCTTTGCCCGAATGAGTCCGCCAGAATCGGCCGACCACAACGAATCCGCAGACTGGAGTTTAGGCGTTGACAGAAACCGCCAATGTGTTATAATGATAAATCGTTTGCCGATGTAGCTCAGTGGTAGAGCACTCGATTCGTAATCGAGCGGTCACGAGTTCAAATCTCGTCATCGGCTTTTTTAGTCTGGGGGGCGTTCCGTGCGATCGATGACCCAGAGATTGCCCGCCTCTTGCCAGGACCAAATCAACCGTGGTTGGTCTCGCGAGAGTCTGCCATCGTTCATCTCATAGATGACATCCACCTCAACCACCGCCTCATTGCGATCCTCGCGTATAACTCGGATATCATTCACCCGCACCCGATCAACCGTACTCCACCAATCCCGATAACTCTCAAAACCCTCAGGATGTAGATTGCGATTTTGCTGCATCTCGCGAGATAAGCGATTCCAGCCCAAACTGAGGTCATAGACATTATCCCCCCCTAAAGCCGCATAATAATCGCGAGTACTGTCACTGACAGAAGGACGCGGTTCCGGTGTTGGTTCTGGAGTGGGTTCCGGAGTGGGTTCCGGTGTCGGAGTGGGCGTCGGGGTGGGTTCCGGTGTTGGTTCCGGAGTCGGTTCCGGAGTCGGTTCCGGCGTCGGGGTAGGCGTCGGGGTTGGTGTCGGTTCTGGTGTCGGAGTGGGCGTCGGGGTAGGCGTAGGCGAGACAACGACTGAGTCATCATCTTGAGGGGTGCGATCGCTATCCTGCAAGGCCACCGTTGCCATCACCCCACCGCCAATCACCCCCAGCAGCAACGCACCTAAAAGAACCCCTTTCTTATTCTTCGAGGCCGGGCCAGGCGAGGGATTCGTACCCGGTGAAGGAACTCCAGGGGAAACGGCTTCAGTGGCTCCCTGCGTCGGTGGAGGTGTGCCTGCATTCCAACCTGGGGCAACCGCCACCGTTGGCCCGCTCGTCTCTGGCCCAGGGGCCGTTGGAACCACCGGCGGAATTGGAGTAGATCCGTTGCGATCTAACGCCGCTAACATCTCCTCGGCACTGGCAAAGCGATCGCGAGGATAGGCCGCGATCGCCCGCTCCAACACCGCCGCCAAAGGGCGATCCTGGATCGTCAACAGCGATTGCCAGGAAATCTCCCCAGTGCGAGGATCACTCGGCAAATCCTGGGGAAGCTTACCCGTCAACAGAAAAATCGCCGTTAGCCCCAAACTATACAAATCACTCGAAAACAACGGCCGGCCCGCCGCCTGTTCACTCGACATAAAGCCCGGCGTACCAATCACAATACTGCTCGTCAGGGACCCCGAACCACTCATCACCGTGGTCATCGTTTCCCGTACCGCCCCAAAATCAATCAAGACCGGCTTTCCATCGCGATCGCGCAAAATAATGTTATCCGGCTTAATATCCCGATGCACAATCCCCTGACGATGCACAAACGCCAACACCGGCAACACCTCCCGCAACAGATCGCGAATCTCCGACTCCGAGAAAGTTCCGCGACGATTCAGCCGTTCCGTCAGAGTTAAGCCCTCAACCCACTCCTGAACCAGATAAAACTGCTCAGCTTCGACAAAATAGGCATAAAGCCGGGGAATTTGAGGATGATTATCCCCGAGCGATTCCAAAATCGCCGCCTCGCGGGCAAAGCGTTGTTCAATCAACCGCCGCGTCGCCTCATCCTGACTGGTGGGTTTAAGCTGCTTGAGAACACAACGCCGGTGAGACGGCATTTGCGTATCTTCGACTAGAAACGTCTCACCGAAGCCCCCTCGCCCTAAAGATTGTAAAATTCGATAGCGTTGGTTTACGAGTGTCATGAGGCCAGTTGACAGGTGACGGTTGACAGTTGAGAGTTAGGAGAGGGGAGAGGGGAAGAAAAGGCAAGAGGCAAAAGGGATAACCCACCCCTGACCCCTCCCAAGAGGGGATGGCAAGAGGCAAAAGGGATAACCCACCCCTGACCCCTCCCAAGAGGGGAGAAACAACGTAGGGGCAATCCCTTGTGGTTGCCCGCCCTTGTAGTTGCCCTAGGCAAGAGGCAACTTAATCAGAGACTCTCACCAGGCTCGCGCGATCGCCTAGGATAGACAAAACTGACATAAAACCAATGGAAACAATACCATAGCAAGGTTTCCCCCCTTTTAACTGTGACGAGTTCATCAGTTATAGGTCATCGTTAGATTAGTAACGGCTCATTAGTAACGGCTCATTGTTCATTCTTCTATTGTGGAACGTCCCCATTCTGCCTCAAAACGTCTACTTATCGCCGCAAGTGGCACTGGCGGCCATGTCTTCCCCGCCCTCGCCACCGCTGAATGCCTAAGCGATCTCGAAATCGAGTGGTTAGGCGTTCGGGATCGCCTCGAACGGCAATTAGTCGGCGATCGCTATCCCGTGCATCTGGTTCAAGTTGAGGGATTTCAGTCTCGCCCTGGCTTGGGAACGCTACGAGTCATCTATCGCTTAGTTAAAGCCACAATCCGCTGTCGTCAACTCCTCAAACGGGGACAATTCGACGGCGTATTTACCACTGGGGGCTATATTGCCGCCCCGGCCATTCTAGCGGCGCGATCGCTGCAACTCCCCGTCATTCTCCATGAATCTAACGCCATTCCCGGCAAAGTTACCAAATGGTTCGCCCGTTGGTGTGACGTGGTAGCGGTTGGGTTCCCTGAAGCCGAACGACGACTCGCCCAATATCCCACGATTTGCCTCGGAACCCCGGTGCGATCTTCCTTTCGGGAATCGCACCGCCTCGACTTACCCATTCCCCCGGATGTGCCTCTAATTGCCGTTATGGGTGGGAGTCAAGGTGCCGTAGCGGTGAATCACTTGGTGCGTCAATGCGCCCCCGCTTGGTTCGAGTTAGGGGCTTGGGTGGTTCACCTCACCGGGGAGAATGACCCGAATGCGGGCAGTTTACAACATCCTCAGTATCTTGCTTTGCCCTTTTATGATCAAGTAGCGGCTCTGTTGCAACGGGCTAATTTGGCGATTTCTCGTGCGGGTTCGGGGTCCTTAACCGAGTTGGCGATCGCCCATACTCCCGCCATTCTCATCCCCTTTCCCTACGCCGCCGAAGACCATCAATTCTATAACGCCGTCGGCTTTATGGAAGCCGGCGCCGCCCGACTCTTCCGCCAAGAACATCTCTCGCCAGAACTCCTACAAACGGAAGTTGAAACCCTCATAAAAGACCCCGAACAACTCCAGCAGATGACCACCGCCATGTCACATTTAGCGATTCCCAACAGTGCCGAGCGTTTGGCTGAATTGATCCGCGAGAAACTGAATTAGAACGGTTCATCAATGATGCTGAATCAATCATCCTGACTCCTTGATGGCTGTTGCCCTAACACCTGTTCATCGTTCATCGTTCACAGCATTACCTACAGCGTTCCATTTTGTCCCAGTCTAGCCCTAACCCCCTATCTCACATATCCCCCAAAAAGGGGTTTTTTCCCTCAGCGCTGAGCAACAAACCTCTTGCGTTCGGACTGTTGCTCATTTTTCTGGTCTCGTTGTTTCTGAGATTTTGGCAACTTAACCGCTTTAATACCCTTATTTTTGACGAAATCTATTTCGCCGATCACGGGTTTAGTTATCTCAAACAACTGGATTTATTCGATGTTCACCCACCTCTCGGAAAATACTTTTTAGCCCTAGGAATTTGGCTTCACGCTCATCTTTTTGGCGGGGCGACAACCTTCGCTGAAGCCACCGCCGTCAGTCAACTTAACGCGATCGCCTATCGCTGGCTGAACGCCGTCACCGGGTCCCTAATTCCTCTGTTAGTGGGGGCGATCGCCTACCAATTGACCCGTCGCGATCGCCTCACGCTTCTCGCCAGTGGATTCGTTGCCCTCGATGGCTTACTTCTGGTTGAATCTCGCCTAAGTTTAATCAACGTCTATCTCATCTTTTTCGGATTACTCGGACTTTGGTGTTTTGGTAAGGCGATTGCCGAAAATATGTCCCTAAAATGGCTAATTTTAGCTGGAGGATTTTGGGGCGCTTGTGCATCCGTCAAATGGAATGGACTCGGCTTTTTGCTCGGTGTATATCTCTTATACGGACTTGCCTGGGGACTCGATGAACTCCAACATTGGCGTTCTCCTAACCCAAACCTTCCCAGCAGACCAACCCCAATTAAAAACCCCCTAAAATCCATCTCCCAAATTCCCGTACTTCAATTTGGACTTAGCTTTGGCATTGTCCCCTTTATGATCTATCGCCTGCAATGGATTCCCCATCTACAACTTCAAACTAACTTTACCTTTTTGGGAATGCAGCGCCAAATTTTAGGCTATCACGAAAGTATTGGCAGTAGCGTTGATGATCATCCCTATTGTTCCTCGTGGTATAGTTGGCTTGGGATGTATCGTCCCGTCGCCTATTACTTTGAAAAAATCGAAATTCAGGGAGAGACCACCATTTTTGATATCCATGCTTTTGGTAATCCAATCCTCTGGTGGCTCTCCACGTTAGCCATAGCTGGATTGATATGGAAATGGGTTTCTAGCTTAGGAGATTGGTGGACAAATAAACAGTTTTGTGGTAATAACTTTTACCTACAAAGTATTATTATTACTCAGTATTGTGCCAACTTTCTACCTTGGGCAAGTGTCTCGCGCTGTACCTATATTTACCACTATATGGCAGCCTCTATACTTGCCGTTATGACCCTGGCGGGATGGGTTGACTCTGGCTTAAGGCAACGCCATTGGCTTTGGCGTAGTCTGAGTTGGGGCGCGATCGCCGTCATCATCGCCGGGTTTATCTTTTGGCTACCCATCTATCTGGGACTTCCCCTCTCTCCTGACCAGTTTAACCGCCGTATGTGGTTTCCATCCTGGTATTAGGGAATAGGGAATAGGGAACTGGGAACAGGGAACAGGGAACAGGGAACAGGGAATAGGGAACAGGGAACAGGGAACAGGGAACACCGGAACTGGGAACAGGGTGTGCCTCATCAGATCGGGAAACGCTATATGATGTCTAACCATTAGCGACTCAAGAATCACAACGAACAACAAACTAACTATGATTCGGCATTGGCAAAGTTGGCTCATCCTCGGGGCGGTGATTTTGGTGGCGATCGCGCCAATGCTCGAACGTAGCTATCCAATCACCCATTCGACCCACTTTAACCTCAGTTGGGCCATTCAATACCAACATCAGTTTTTTAGCGGACAAGTCTATCCTCGCTGGCTAGAATTCTCCAACTTCGGCTTTGGTAATGCCACCTTTGCCTTCTATCCCCCCCTTTGTATGCTGGCGACCTTGCCCTTTCGCGCCCTGGGATGGGGACTCGAAGGCTCTCTCATTGGTAGCATGGCCCTGGCCCTAGCCGTCCTAGCCGCTGGCTTATATGGCTTAGGCGATCGCCTCTTTCCTCGCTGGATTGCCATCCTCGTTGCCGCCTTGGGCATCCTCTCCCCCTATTTCCTGGTCGATATCTATCAACGAGGGTCCCTCGGAGAAGTCTGGGCCATCGCCCTCATTCCCTGGATTAACCTCACCACCCTAGACCTCGTTGCAGAAGACCTCGTTGCAGAAAACCATCACCCGCCCAACCCACTCGATTCAGACGAAGACCCCGACCTCTCCAGGAGAGGCCTCCTCACAAGCTGGAGAACCCTCCTGGGAAGCAAAATTCTACCCTTGACGGGGGCCTATACCCTCCTCATCCTCTCCCATCTGCCCACCCTGCTGATTTTCACCCTGATTTGGCTACCTTTTCCCGCCTGGATCGCCGCCCCAGGCCAACGCAAATCGGCCTTATATCGCTGTTACCTTGCCGTTCTCCTGGCCCTTGGACTGAGCGCATTTTTCCTCATTCCCATTCTCCTCGATAGCGGTTCCGTACAACTATCCGCCCTCTACAATTCCCCCGACTACCTGCCGCAAAATCGCCTCATCCTATCGGGACTTTGGCAATTCCAGCCCCAACTCACAGACCATTGGTTCGATCGCGGGTTACTCGATCTCTGGTGGCTGTCCCTGTTCGTTAGCCTCGGGGCAGCTCTGGTTCGCCTCGGGATCGCCTGCGATTGGCTTCCCAAAGCCCCCCAATTGCGCCTCAGTGGCTATTGGCTCGTGGGCAGTAGCATTGCCTTGCTGATGACCACCGATCTCCTAGGATGGCTGTATGAACCCACCTACGTCTTACAAGCGATTCAGTTTTCCTGGCGTTGGCTGGCCATTCCCTGCGTCTATGTGCCATTGCTGCTCGGACATGGTCTGGCCACGAGCGATCGCAGCCATTCCTCATCCCCCGCCCGTCAAGGCGCCGTCGCCCTCCTCTGCGGGCTGTTAGGCGTGGCGATCGCCACCCAGATCGCCCAAGGCATCATGATCGCCGAACGAGCCAGCTACGACCCCTCAAGCATCCATCAATTTGCCCGACTGGCCAGCCAAAAAACCATCAGTGACACCTACACGCTGCCCCCAGGAGAGCTATTTCTCAACTGGCATTGGCGACGCGGACAACAACTTGCTCTTGTCGATGTCTACGAATATCGAGCCAAATGGGTAAACTTAGAAATGCCACCGCCTCAGGAGTATCCCTTATTAGCCTGGCAAAATGGAGGAGAAGGGGAGCTATCACGCGATCGCTGGCAACCCGGTCAACGAGTCTTTTCCGCTCACAATCCCACCCTCGTCTCCCAAGCCGTCGAACTACGGACCTTCGACTATCCCGCTTGGTTCGTTCGTCTCGATGACCGCCCTTGGCAACGGGTTGACCATACCCCAGATGGGCGGATTCAAGTCTGGATTCCTCCGGGAGTTCATCAAGCCACCATTGCCTATCAGGGAACGTTTGCAGAGCATCTTGGAGTCATCATCACCAGCGTGACGGGCCTATTCATCGGCTTAGGATTAGCCCTCAGCATCCACTGTTTTGTGTAACCCCTTACCCTATCGCCCCAACCATCATGTGGTCAGCCTTGAAACGACGTTTGGCTCAACGCACCTTCGACATCTCCTCGTCCGAAGGGTACAAGATGATTGCGGCCACCGGTGTTGCTGGACTTGTTTTGGTATTACGGGGTTTGGGACTCTTGCAAGGGGCCGAATGGGCCGCATCGGATCTCTTTTTACGCCTACGACCCTCCTCTCCCCTCAATGACCGTCTGTTAGTGGTGGGAATTGATGAAGATGACTTACGGGAAGTGGGAACCTGGCCGATTCCTGACCAGGTTTTGGCCGATTTGATTGAACGCTTAAATGAGTCAAACCCTCGCGCCATTGGCTTAGATATCTATCGAGATTTACCCGTTGAGCCGGGTCATGACGAACTGGTTGAGTTGTTTGAACAGCAAGAGAACCTCATCGGAATTGAGAAAATTGGCTACGAACCCGGTTCTAAAGTGGATGCGCCTCAGGTTCTCAAAGACCGAAATGCGGTCGGGTTTAACAATACATTGGTCGACGCTGATGGGGTTGTCCGCCGTAGTTACCTCTTTCTGCGTGATGAGAATCGGCAGTTTCATCGTAGCTTTGCTCTCAAGTTGGCGTTGCTGTACTTGGAACAGGAGAATATGACCCCCCGAGAGGCCCCGACGGGGGAGATGCAGCTCGGTACAGTGGTCTTTCCTCGCTTCGAGGCCCATGATGGCCCCTATGTTCAGGCCGACGATCGCGGCTATCAGTTTCTACTCAACTATCGCGGTCCCGCTAGCGATATTAAAACCGTCACCTTACAGCAAGTCTTAAATGGGGAGGTGTCCGACGAGTTGATTCGCGATCGCGTGGTCTTGATTGGTTCGACCGCGTCGAGTATCCGAGATGTGTTTATTACCCCCTATAGTCGCAGTCTTCTCAATACTCAGAAGGAAGTCCCCGGGGTATTACTTCAGGCCGAGTTTGTCGGACAGCTTCTCGATGCGTCGTTAGAGGGACGGCCCATGCTGACCGTCTGGCCGGAACTGGCTGAAGTCATCTGGATCTTAGCTTGGGCTTGGTTAGGGGCGTTCCTGAGTTGGATCTTACCCTCGGTGCGGCGATCGCTGGTGGCTCTCATCATCGCCATGCTAGTGTTGACCGGACTCAGCTATGGTGCGTATTGTCTCCATGTTTGGATTCCGGTGATTCCGGCCCTGTTGTCTCTCTCTGGCTCAACGGCTGTCATTGTGGGCTATCTCGCCTATTTAGGTGAGGAATTACGCAAATCTAAGGAATTTTTGCAAAGCATCATCAATACGATTCCTGACCCCATTTTTGTCAAAGATACCGCCTTACGTTCTGTGGTGTTGAACCAAGCCTATAGTGACTTAGTCGGCTATCCTCTGACGACATTACTCGATCGCTCAGAATCTGAAATCTTTCCCCAAGCCCAAGCCGAAGCTTTCCGGCGAGAAGATGAACAGGTTTTGCAAACCGGGTGCGATCGCGAAACCGAAGAAACCCTCACCGACGCTGAAGGAAACATTCATATCCTGGCCACCAAGCGATCGCTTCACGCCGATGGCTCGGGTAACCACTTTCTCATTGGTGTCATTCGCGATATTACCGAACGCAAGCTCCTCGAAGACCAACTGAAACAGATGGCCGCCGAGTTGGCCGAGTCCAATGCTGCCCTCAAACAAGATGCCAATCACGACGAACTCACAGGATTGCCCAACCGCAAACTTTTTCAAGAACGTCTTAGACAGTCTATTGATTGGGCGCAAAGCAATCAAAAACTTGTGGGAGTTATGTTTTTAGATCTCGATGGATTCAAGGAGGTTAATGATACCTTGGGTCACGCTTCCGGTGATATTTTGCTACAACATGTTGCCAATCGGTTGAGTAGCAGTTTACGAGGAAGTGACACTGTTGCTCGCCTGGGTGGAGATGAATTTACCGTTATTTTGCCCGGCATTCCGAGCGTTGCGGATGCCGAGCGTGTCGCTCAAAAATTAGTCAAAACCCTCTCTGACCCCTTTGAGCTAGCAGAGGGAACCGTCTCAGTCACCACCAGCCTAGGAATTGGTATTTACCCAATCCATGAACATCAGCTTGATCAGCTAATTCATCTCGCCGACGAAGCCATGTTTGAGGCTAAAAAACAGGGCAAAAACTGTTATTGTTTGGCCCAATCAACTCCCAACGCCTCAGGGTGAACACCTGGGGATGTCCCAAAGGGACTGACCCTGAGTGCAGCCTCTAGCCTGAACCGGATGGCTGAGGGTCCCTCTTGTCCCGCGAGACTTAATAATAGGGAACCTCAAAGTTAGAGGGGTCTTGAATAAAGCGTAACGCCTCCTCCTCAAGACGATGGATCAGGATCGGTTCTAGACTTTTATCTTGACGCAGCGCACTTAAATAACCATCTAAGTAGAGTCTAAGATCATCAGTGCGATAGCCTCGACCCCAGAGACTCGTAAAGCGGTCAGTCAAGGCTTGGTAATGCCGGATTGTCAGAGTATTTTGTAACATGGTTAAGCCGGTTAACAGAAGGACAAATTGACGGGGAACAGGAGAGTCAGCCCGAGGGCTGACCCTCTCCTTTCAGGGTAACAGAAACCACTCAAGCCTGTCTCTGACCGAGATCACTGGCCAACGTCAGGTAACAGGAGTTACAGAACCATGACAAAGCCTTTGCTAGCGTAGGGTTGCTTCTCGTTTCAGACCGATCGAACACTACAGGGGTATAGTTTGTTGTGAGTTCTGTTTGCATCCAAATCGTTGAGGGAAACCCTCAACTGCGATCGCTCCTAGGTTGGCATCTTCAGCAAGCCGGATATAGCGTGTGTCAGTCCGCAGACCTCCGACACGCACAAGATGTCTTCTATCACCGCCAGCCGACCTTAGCCATTGTTGACTCAGATCTTCGAGACGGAGATGGGGTTGAATTTGCCCGTTGGCTTTATCAACAACATCAATGTCTTGTCCTCATGTTATCAGCGCGTAATAGCGAAGCTGACATCGTCACCGCCCTCAAAGCCGGGGCTGATGACTATATCTGCAAACCCTTTGGAATGCAGGAGTTTCTGGCTCGGGTCGAAGCCCTCTTACGTCGTCACCGCACCATGGCGCCTCCCGCCTATCTCGAATATGGTGACATCAAAGTCGATATCGTGCAGCGGCGTGTCCGCTATCAAGATCAACCCATTGAATTAACCCCGCAAGAGTTCAGCTTACTGTACGTGTTAGCTCAGGCTGGAGGAACGCCCCTGAGTCGTTCAGAGTTACTACAACGAGCTTGGCCCGATGCGATTGATAACCCCCGCACCATTGACACCCATGTTCTCTCGCTGCGGAAAAAAATCGAACGAGATCCTCGCCAACCGAACTTAATTCAAACCGTTCGCAATGTGGGATATCGCTTCAACCTCACGGGGGCCGAATCCCTTGTCGAATCTCCTCCGGGCCAAGAGTTTCAAGACGCCTACACCGTCAATCGTCATAGCCTAAATAGTCTCAATGGTCAACCCGGA
>NZ_JAWOCL010000136.1:0-3603 GCF_046483825.1 Sodalinema sp. | reverse complement strand
ACCCACCCCGAACCCCTCCCAAGAGGGGATGGCAAGAGGCAAGAGGCAAGAGGCATAACCCACCCCGAACCCCTCCCAAGAGGGGATGGCAAGAGGCAAAAGGCAAGCTGTTCCCTGTTCCCTGTTCCCTGTTCCCTATTCCCTGTTCCCTGTTCCCTGTTCCCTGTTCCCTGTTCCCTCCTAAAGCGTCTCCAGATACGCTAATAAATCCGACATCGTTTGCGGACTCGGTTGAAACTGGGGCATGGGGGGAGTATCGCCACCAATGACTTGTTGGATTAGACTGGCGCGGGACTTGTGGGCCGAGATATCTTGGAGACTCGGGCCAACCAAACCATTGCCGCCATCGCCATGACAGCCTGAACAATTCATCTGAAAAATGGCGTAGCCTTGGCGGGGGTTGCCTTCAATGGCTAAAACTTCCTGAATGTAGGGATCTGAGGTTTGCCACTGGTGCAACACAAATACAGATAAGCCAATCGCCAGCAACCCCACCAACGTACAGACGGAGAGGTGCTGAATCAGGCGATCGATGTCGATCTCGAGGGCTGGCGTTTTCAAAAGCGTTCGGTTGGGCAAACTCGGGCGGGTTTATATAAATATACCAATCTTCTTCAATCTTAAAGGACAGGATTGAGAAAATCCAAGGGCTTAAGAGAATTTTTAGACAAGGGGGAGGCGCCTGAGGTGCCAATGGCTGGAGACTCCGTTAGGGCGATCGCCCCAGAAGCCCGTACAATAGTAAGTCACACTCGATTGATCACATTGCAGGAGACACACTCATGGTAGAACCCTTACTCGCGGGTATCGTTCTAGGACTGGTCCCCATTACCCTGGCTGGACTGTTTGTTGATGCCTATCTCCAATACCGTCGCAGCAACACTCTCACAGAAGAGTAAGTTGAAGGCGATCGCAGTAGGGACAACCCCCTTGTCCCTACATTTATTGGTGTTTTAAACCATTTTTCGGCGATAGAAGCGAACTTCTGTATTGCCATAGCGTTTTTCTCGGACTTGCTCTAATTCCTCAGGGATTTGAATGTCTTGGCGTTGGCGATCGCACTCGACGGCCATTTCTCCCTCAAGGCTGAGAAGTTGCAGTTGGGCGATCGCCTCTAAAACCGGATTATAGAGATCACTGGCATAGGGCGGGTCAAAGTAAATGCGATCGAACGGCTTTCCCGCCAAGCTGGGCAATCGCTTCAGCACATCCCCCCGCAAAACCTGGAACTGTTGCTCGGGTTTCGCCACCTGTTGCCAATTTTGCTGAATCACGCCACAGGCCTTGCCCCATTGGTCAATTCCCACCACTTCAAACGCCCCGCGTGATAAAGCTTCCGCCCCCATCGCCCCACTTCCGGCACAAAGATCCAACCAACGACAGCCCTCAATCTCCCCCAACCAGATATTAAACAACGCTTCACGAACTCGCGCTGGAGTCGGGCGAGTCGCCTCTCCAGGGAGAGTTTTCAGGGAACGATTGCCGTGGATTCGCAGGCTCATGGAAGGGAACAGGGAACAGGGAACGGGGAACAGGGAATAGGCAGTAGGGTAGGGTGTGTTCCGGCTTGCAATAGTGGGGGCGAAAAATCCCCTCCTGGGAGGGGTTAGGGGTGGGTTATGCCCCTACTTGCCGGAACGCACCGCTCATCTGTTAAACCGAAGCAACAGAGATGGCTTTTTCTGCGAGATGGACGAAATTGGAGAGAAGTTGTAGGCCAGCGGTGGAGGATTTCTCGGGGTGGAATTGGACCGCCATGAGATTGTCGCGGGCGATCGCCGCCGTAACGTCTTGACTTCCGTGAGTGACAGTGGCGGCTTTGAGGCTGGGATCGGTGGGATCAACGTAGTAGGAGTGAACGAAATACATCCAGGCGGGATTGGGGAGGTTTTCCCAAAGGGGAATCCCGGTTTGTTGAAAATCGAGGGCGTTCCAACCCATATGAGGAACGGTGATTCCCGGTTCGTGACGGAAGCGGCGCACGACTCCGGGGATAATACCTAATCCCGGTTGTGTTCCTTCTTCTGAACCGTCAAAGAGGATTTGTAAGCCGAGACAGATGCCGAGAAAGGGTTTTCCTTGGGCGATCGCCGTTTGGATGGGTTCGACGAGATGGCGCGATCGGAGATGTTCCACCGCTGGATCGAAGGAACCGACGCCGGGTAAGACGACGGCCTGGGCTTGGGCGATAACCTCCGGGGAATCGGTAATGATGGGGGTTGCCCCGGCCTTCTCCAATCCTTTACAAGCGGAGTGGAGGTTACCCATATCGTAATCGACCACTGCGATCTCAACCATAATTATCTCGTAACTCTTTACTGAGGAACCCTCTCGATTATCTCACCTTAGGGGCGATCGCCCACCGCCGACATCTGCCGCGCCCCAAAAATTCCCTTTAGCTGTCCCACGAGTTACGCTCAATTTCGAGATCTTGGTCAATCTGCTTTACCGTTCTAGTCTCTGAACGTTGCTTATGAATTTGGGCCAGAATCTCTTGGATAGAGGGGTCGTCAACTTGTTCAGACTGATGGGGAAACAGGACAATCACTTCTACTTGGTCATGGCTTAAATACAGTTGTGCTTCAGGAGGTAACTGAATTTCGAGCCGATTTCCCTCCAGGACTTTGGCTTCAAATCTGAATGCGGATTGATGGGTGTGTTTCATCATTGTCAGTTTATACAAAAGCTTCAGTGAGCCAACGCAACCTAATGGGTTAGGGGTTTTGGCTTAGGGGCGATCGCCCACCGCCGACATCTGCCGCGCCCCGAAAATCGCCTCACCGTGATGATAAAACTTAAACTCCAAGAGATTCTGAAAAGGATCTTGCAAGAAAAAGGTTTGATGTTCCGTCAGTTCCCCTTTAAAGCGGTGTTTAGGCTGTTGGTAGAACGGAAGTTGCCGTTCCTGGGCGCGGTTCAGGAGGCGTTCCCAATCGCGTAATTCAGGAAACACCAACCCAAAATGGCGGGGATAGATGCCCTGCTGCGGGGTGAGCGGTTCTGAGGTGACATGGGCGACGAGTTGATGTCCATAGAGATTCATGATTAGGGCTTGGGGAGATTCCCGGCCCAACTCGCAGCCTAAGCCGTCTCCGTAAAAGGCTTTGGTATCGTCTAGGTTCCCGACGGGAAACGCCAAGTGGAAGATGGTCTCTGACATAATGGGGCTTGAGGATGAGCGGTTGCAATCTTAGGATAGCCAGGCTTTGACGAATCTTCAATCAGAATCGGCTGTAAGCTAGTGCTTTCAAACCCTAGCCTAACCCGAGCTTGAAATTATGGAATTTAAATATGGAAGACGAATTACGCCCTGAGTACAACTTTTTTCAGATATCGGGAGGCGTTAATTGTAAAAACAACCGGTAGATATCATGCAATCCCACGCAACCGTCCTCGACGAACAGGCTGAACTCTGGCAATTCATAGAACTTTGGGTTGACCCAATTCTGTTTCCACCCAAAATCCTGATGCTAGTCGCTAATAAAAATGGCAGTTGTCATATTTTTAATCCTGCTTCTGGCTATAAACTGATTGTCACTCACCCTGACTATGAGGCTGCACAGGATTGGCTTCTGGAAGATGAATATGAACGGGTTAAGGGTA
>NZ_JAWOCL010000024.1:0-23575 GCF_046483825.1 Sodalinema sp. | reverse complement strand
GGGGTGGGTTCTCCCCTCCAGGGAGGGGTTAGGGGTGGGTTCTCCCCTCCAGGGAGGGGTTAGGGGTGGGTTCTCCCCTATTACCTACCCATTCATAATCAACAGCCAGGCCCAACCCCAGCCGAAGAGAATCGCCAGAATCGCACCGATCGCCGTATTGATGAAATTCACCACTTCATTCGTCATCCAATCTAATTGCTCCTGGAGGGTGGCCCCAATTAGACTTTCAATGTTCGTCGCAATGAAGGCGGCGAGGATGCACCAGAGCATCCCGATGCTGTCAATCATCTCTAATCCGTAGCCTAGCAGGGCGATCGCCACCGCTCCCACCAGTCCCGCGAGGGTTCCCTCCAAACTCACAGCCCCCTCGGTTCCCGCCGGTACAGGCTGCAAGCTGGTAATCAAAAACGTCCGTTTCCCGTAGGCTTTCCCCACCTCGCTAGCGGTGGTATCCGCGAGTTTCGTGGCGAAGCTGGCGACATAGCCGAGTTGTAGCAAGATAATCAGCAAAGGAGGAACGGCGGGCAGAGGATGAGTGGGAACCCCTTGTAGTTGGGCATATCCCGCTAGGGCGATCGCACACAAAGTCCCCGTTAACGCCGATCCCCAAACATTCTCCGGCCCCCTGGCTCCATCTCGTTTCTCGGCAATTCCCGCCGCTTCCTTTTGCGCTTTACCAATCCGCGTCACCGTTGAACCAAATAAGAAATAAAACATAACAATGGTATAGCCTTGCCACCCGAGACAGCCCCAAACTAAAACCCCCAAAATCCAAGCATGAACATAACCAGCGGGGGTCAGCAGTTTTTTAGGGAGCAGGGCGGCGAACAGCCACAAAATTGTATTTAAGATAATGGCAAACAGCCAAGGATGCAGGCGAATCCACTCAAAGCTGCTTAATTCAAACATAATGATCAACCCGAAAAAAACAAAACATAATCATCAACCAAATACCCTAATTTTGGGTAAATCAATTGACTATTTCTAAAAAATAACGTAAATCAAAACCCTTGTCGTAGGGGCGATTTTTTCGCCCCTACCCTCTGGTATTCTGGGCAACTAAAAACCCAATTAACCTACCTTGAACCGAGGTCGTTAGGGACTCGCTAAGGCTTCGGGTTCAATGTCTCGCAGGTTGAACAAGAAAGGAACC
Organism: Sodalinema sp.; assembly: GCF_046483825.1. NCBI lineage: Bacteria > Bacillati > Cyanobacteriota > Cyanophyceae > Oscillatoriales > Oscillatoriaceae > Sodalinema > Sodalinema sp. Next base: position 22,422 of record NZ_JAWOCL010000024.1, on the reverse strand, counting down.
GCAGGCGAGTCATCGCCAAGCACTAATACTTTCGGCATTTGTGCGCCTCCCTCGCGCCAAGCTTGGATGGCTTCTTTTTGGAGAACCAAACGTCCACCCTGGGATTTAAGGGTTTCAGCGAGGAGTTTTTGGGCTTCAGCTTTACCGCGAGCGCGGTTAATTTCTGCTTGGGCTTCCTGTTCAGCTTCCTGAGCGACATAAACCGCTCGGCGAGCGCGCTGTTCAGCGATTTGTTTCTCCTCAACCGCTTTGGCGAACTCCCGTGAGAAGTTCAAGTCGACGACACTGGTATCAAGGACAATCACCCCATATTTTTCCAAACGGCTTTGTAGGGCGATGTCAAAATCATATTTTAACTCCGTCCGTTTCGTGATACTTTCCTCAGCCGTACGCCGGGCGGCGGCGACTTTGAACGATTCTTGGGTTTGCGGGGCAATCACTTTGCTGACGATGTTCTGTAACGTCCCCTGGGTGCGGCGAATTTCCACCACCCGAGTTGGATCGAGACGGAAGTTAATCGCAAAGCGTCCCGTCAAATCCTGAAGGTCCTTAGTCGAACTTTGGGCGGGAACCTCAAACTTCTGAACCGTGACATCATAGATATCCACCACAGAGACGAGGGGGGGTTTAAAGTGAATCCCCTCGAGTAAAGCCCCATCTCTGGCTTTCCCGAGGATACTGATCACTCCCGCTTGGCCGGGAGAGATGACGACGAAGGAACTAAAGCCAATAATGGCGATCGCCGCCAGAATGGCCCCAATAATAATCGATTGTAAGTTCTGGGGACTTGGCTGTGCGTTCTTCAAGGGTACGCTCCTAAATGACGTTGATCAATTCATATCCCCTCTAGCCTATCGCAGCTTGAGGGGAGAACTCGACCGCATCGAACCCGAAGCGGGAGTCGATGGACCCCCATTGTCTCTGTGGGTTGTCTCTGTGGGTTGCGATCGCCGGTCGGTCTACCTACTGGTATTCACCGATACCGTATCAGCAGAGGTGGTAACCGTGGACTTATTGCGATCGAGTTTAAACATCAACACCGACAGAGGCGGCAGACATAAATCCAGGGACTGAGGATAATTATGGAACGACCATTGATCCGTCCATTTGCCACCCAGGTTGCCCATATTGCTGCCGCCAAAGTCCGCCGCATCGCTGTTAAAGATTTCCGTATAGAAACCGCCCTCAGGAACCCCAACCCGATAGTGACTATGGGGTTGAGGGGTAAAGTTACAGACCACGACAATCACATCATCAGAGAACTTGTCGCGCCGCAGGAAGGACACCACACTATGGCTGCTATCATTGCAATCAATCCAGTCAAAGCCCGGTTCCTCGAAATCCTGGCTATGGAGTGCCGGTTCCTTGCGATAAATCTGGTTCAACGCACTGACAAAGCCTTTGAGATTCTGATGAGGGGGATATTCCAACAAATCCCAATCGAGGTCATCCCAGACATTCCACTCACTCCATTGGCCAAACTCCATGCTCATAAACAGAGTTTTCTTGCCCGGATGGGCGAACATATAGGCGTACAAACAGCGCAAATTGGCAAACTTCTGCCATTCATCGCCAGGGACTTTGCCCAGCATATTACTCTTGCCATGAACAATCTCATCGTGAGACAGGGCCAGGACGTAGTTTTCGCTGTAGTGATACCAAATGCTGAAGGTAATGTTGTTTTGATGGAACTGGCGGAACCAGGGGTCCATAGCGAAGTAGTCCAGCATATCGTGCATCCAACCCATATTCCATTTCAGGTTGAAGCCGAGACCCCCTACATAGGTGGGCCAAGACACCATCGGCCAAGCGGTGGATTCTTCGGCGATCGAGAGAATCCCCGGATAGTAGCTAAACAACACATGATTCACTTGGCGGATAAAGTCCGCCGCCTCGATGTTTTCGCAACCGCCGTATTGGTTGGCCACCCACTCTCCATCTTCGCGATCGTAGTTCAGATACAGCATTGAGGCCACCGCATCAACGCGAATGCCATCAATGTGGAATTTATCAAACCAGAAAATGGCGTTGGCCACCAGGAAGTTCCGCACTTCGTTACGGCCATAGTTGAACACTAGAGTTCCCCAGCCTTTATGTTCACCTTTGCGGGGGTCTGCATGTTCGTAGAGGTGGGTTCCGTCGAAGAAGGCTAAACCATGACCATCTTTGGGGAAATGGCCCGGAACCCAATCGACAACCACGCCAATACCGTTTTGGTGACATTGGTCGATGAAATACATCAAATCTTCGGGGCTACCGTAGCGGGAGGTGGCGGCGTAGTAGCCGGTGACTTGATATCCCCAAGACCCGTCAAAGGGATGTTCAGCGACGGGGAGAAGTTCGATATGGGTGAAGTTGAGGTCTTTAACGTAGGGAACCAGGCGATCGGCCAGTTCTCGGTAGGTGAGGAAGCGTGCGCCGGGTTTGAGGTCTGCCACCGCAACAGGGGGCAGAGGATTGCCCAGATAGTCGGTTCCTGGCTCATCGTAGGAGGCGTTCAGCCATGACCCGAGGTGAACCTCGTAAATGGAAACGGGGGAGGTCATAGGGTCGGTATTACGCCGGCTTTCCATCCATTCCGTATCTGACCATTGGTAGCCGTCGAGATCGGTGACGATGGAGGCGGTTTTGGGGCGGATTTCTTGTTGGAAGCCGTAGGGGTCGGATTTTTCGTAGATATGTCCGTCGTAGTTTTTGATTTCGTATTTGTAGGGATCGCCCACCTGAACATCGGGGATGAACAGTTCCCAAACCCCGTTACCCCGTTTGGCCATTTGATGTTTGCGGCCATCCCAACTGTTGAAGTTACCCAGGACTGAGACGTTGCGAGCGTTGGGCGCCCAAACGGCGAAGTATACCCCCTCAACGCCATTACTGGTGAGGGGATGAGCGCCGAGTTTTTCGTAGATGCGGTGGTGGTTCCCTTCGCTAAATAGGTGAATGTCGAAGTCGGTCAGTTTCGGGGACCGGAAGGCGTAGGGATCGTAGATGACGCGCTCGTGATCGCCTTGTTTGAGACGGAGTTGGTAGTTGATGGGGAAGGGATCGGCGTTGTCTTGTTTGTCAACGGGGCGATCGAGTTCGCATTCAAAGAAGTAAGGATGATGAACCGACTCCATGGGGTAGGATTTCCGCTCTTCGGAGAGTTCTACCCAGGCGGCTTCGACGTCAGGGAGATAGGCCCGGACCACCCAAATGGATTTACCGTCTCGTTCGATGGTGTGAGCGCCGAGGACGGAGAAGGGGTCTTGGTGGCTGTTGTGGACGATGTAGTCAATCTGTTCGGTGGAAATGGTTTTCGACATGAGTTTTAAGAGAATGGATGGGTGTTTAGGCGGTTTTCTGTTTTGTTATAGAGGTTCCGGGGCGATCGCACCCAGGTCGATGACTCAGCCTTAGTTTGACATTTTTGTTGTCTGCTGGCCTCAGAAGCCGATCTCGAGCCGGTTCTCGGCGAGGGGTTTCCTGAAGATTTTGGCGGAAACGGGATGATTCAGCGATAAATCTTTACCGTCGAAGATACAGCAAAAACCCCTCTCTGTCTGAGAGAGGGGGCAAAAGTCAGCAAATCTCAACTTCAGCGGGGGCGCTTAAAGGGGGGTTAAGGTTCGGAACATCCGTAACAGTTGCAGCAAAAAAATGTTGTAGCGAATGTCTGAACCGAGTTGGGGGGGATGGGTTGGCTCTTGCAGTTCGGCTTGTAGAGTGGCGTATTCGGCGGGGGTGAGGGGTTCGCCATCGAGGGGCGATCGCGCCTCAAGTAAAATCTCGTTGCGTAACACTTCTTCGGGGATATCCTCGGCTGGGGGAAGGGCCATCGCTCCCTCGCAGAAACTCATCAGCATCAACGGGATGGCCAACACCAAGCCGGTTAAGCGGTTGCGTTCCATCATGCGCTTAATCCTGGGGGGAGGGGTTCGTGACAGTGTTGATGTATCTCCTCAATCCGCTCAAACAGCCAAGGATAGTTCTGTCGATAGTGAGGAATCAAGGCGAGGGGACTCAGGAGGCCCGCCGCTGCGATATCGGCCACACTGAGGCGATCGCCCACCAGATAGGGGTGATCCCTCCAGAGTTGCTCTAATTCGTTTAGGGCCAAGTTTAGGCGATCGCGGGCCAGTTTGACCCCAGCCGGACTAATCTCATACTGAACCCGCACCACCTGGACTAAGGTTTGCGCAAACCAAGAGGGATTGACCGATTTCCCCTCTTTAGCTCGGAAATCGTAGTAGATAAACCGTGTCGCCGTACCAATACTCTCATCGAGCCAATCTTCCAAGAGCCAGGCGCGGCGATCGCGATCGCGATCGCCCCAAGTCAACGGCTTCTCAGGATAGTTGTGGTCTAAAAACTTCAAAATGTCCGTCGAGTCTCCCACCGCCGCCGGCCCGTCGGACTGCTCCGGTAACAAGACAGGAACCGTCGTTAACCCCACCAGGGGCTTAAGTTTGAAGCGATGCACCCCAGGCGTCAAATTTTCCACCTCATAGGAGAGCTGTTTATACCCCAGTGCCAAACGAGCTTTGCGGCAATAGTGAGAGGTGCTGAACTGAAGAAGACGCATCGGCAAGGATCGAGAGCATTGAAAGAAGCGACAAGGAGCCGCCCTGGGGATAGACCCCAAAGACGCGCTCCCGTAAACAGCCTAACAGGGTAGCCGCCCGATTAACCCCAGCAATTTTTGCATCGGTCTTGTGCAGCAATTGCCAGAAATCGGACTACTCATCGTCGGGAGTCTCAGGTTCCATAGGGCTTTCCATGGGTTCTTGTCCTTCAGGCATTCCTTCAGGCATTCCCTCAGGTTCTCCTCCAGGCATTCCCTCAGGTTCTCCTCCAGGCATTCCCTCAGGTTCCTCTCCAGGCATTCCCCCAGGTTGCCCTTCCATGGGAGCTTCTTGTTCCATAGGATCCCCCTCAGGTGCCGTATCGGTCGGAGCCGTATCCTCAGCGCAAGCTCCCAGGAAGAGAGAGAGTCCCAGGATCGCCGTTAAACTTAGGAGTTTCGTTCGCATGAATTTGTACCTCTTATGTCAAATGTCAATAATCTCAACAGCACCAACCCAGGGTTGAGACCGAGTGGAGCAGTGATATTGTAATTTAACTCAAACTTAACCTAAAGGATCGCTAATCTTCTAAAAAATGTGCCGATCGGTAGACCTGACAGACGTCTTATAACACAAACTGACGGTGTTAGGATGATGTGGACGAAGACTTAGACCTGGCGACGGTTCGATCCTAGCTAGATTGCCCTAAGATGTCTAGGGCAGTTTGGGGCAGCAACCTCTGTAGCTCTCTCGTATTGCTCTCGTATTACTCTCGTATTGGTGGTGTTTATGACTTACGCGCGTCATTCTGCGTCTGTGAGACCCGTTCGTTCAACGACCGACACGAACCGAGTCGTGTCACTCGAACGTCGTCGAGCCTTACGTCGTCAGTCTGCTCCATTACCGCATTCCCAACGCCACCGTGATCCCGCCCACCGTGATCCCGCCACTATCATTCCCCTGCGCGATCGCCAGCAGCCCCCTCAACGCTCCCCCTCTGCCAACCCTCTCGGGTCTCAACTGCCGTGGCTGCGCCGTAGCCTCACGGCCCTTAGCGTCCTCCTCACCAGTGGCACCCTGGCCGTCTATGGCGGAACCGTCTATTCCCAACAACAATGGCATGAAGCCACCCGTGAACTCGAACAACTGCGTCGCCAAGAACGACAACTGGTGATTACCACCGAAGCCTTGCGGCAAAACGTGATCGCCCTCGAAGACGCTAATCCTGAGACGAGTCTGGCCTCAGTCTCCGAACAACTCCTGTACGTCGAGCCAGCTCCCCCCCGCGATCGCCGCCAACCCTCCCACAACGCCCGCAATCCCCCCCGAGAAGGAACTCCGACAGAATTTCCCCTCGGATACTAAAATCAAAACCGACCCATTTGCGACTCAAAGGCTTAAACATTGATGCGTCAACCGCGAGGTAGACCTGTTTCCCCCCAAAAACGACCCATGAGGCACTCTCCCCCCTCCCGAGGCTCAAGGATGCGATCGCCTCGTTCCCGTTTCCCCCAATCTCGCTCCCGTTCCCAATCCTGGCGCCTGCAAATCGCGAGATATCTGACCCTTCTCGAACAGGTGTCCAGTCGAGCCAGTGAAGAATTGCAAGCGGTCGTAGCCATCCCCTCCCGGCTACGTCTGTTGGTGGTCTGGGCGGTGTTAGTTGCCGCCGGCTTAGGACTGACCCTAAATCTCTTCGCCCTACAAATTCTCGACGGACAACGGTTTCAAGAGCAAGCAGCCGCTCAGCAGCAACCTCCACCCCGTAGCCTAATCCCGCGCCGGACGATCATCGATGCGACAGGGATTCCCCTGGCCATCGATCAGCCAACCTTTCGCCTCTACGCTCACCCGCAACTGTTTACCCAGCCCCCCGCCGAGATTGCAGCAGAATTGGGGGTCCTCTTAAACCGCTCTCCGGCCAAACTTCAGCAACAGTTCAACACCTCAGCCACCGGGATTCCCCTCGCCAACTGGCTCCCCGAACCGATTGCTAATCGCATTCATCGCCTGAGATTTGATGGCCTAGAACTCATCCCCTATTCCCGACGCTTCTATCCCCAGGACGAGATGGCGGCCGCCGTCGTCGGCTATGTGGATTTTGATGGCCAGGGACAGGCGGGACTCGAACTTGCTCAAGCCGATCTCTTGCAACCCGAGGTGGTTTGGGTTGGAGAAGACCGCGCCGAGACTGGAATTATCGATCGCGCGGCCCCGGCCTTTGCCCGTTTTCAGAACCAGCGTCTGCAACTGACCCTCGATCACCGCTTACAAAAGACCGCCGAAGCCGTGTTAGCCCAGGCCATGGAAGAGTCTCAAGCCAAACAAGGAACGGTCATTGTCATGGATGCTTGGGATGGCTCATTACTCTCTTTAGTGTCTCTGCCCTCCTATAATCCCAATGAGTATTACGATGCTTCGGTCGATCGCTTCCGTAACTGGCCCCTGAGCGACCTATATGAGCCTGGCTCAACCTTCAAACCGATTAACGTCGCTATCGCCCTCGAATCCGGTGCGATCGATCCCAACGACACCTTTCATGATCCCGGACAAATCATTGTCGATGGCTGGCCCATCTCCAACTACGACTATGCCTATGCTGGGGGACGAGGAGAACTGACCCTAACCGACATTTTGCGAGATTCGAGCAATGTGGGCATGGTTCGCATCATTGAGCGTATGGCGGCCCGGGATTATTATGATTGGTTGCAACGGGTGGAGTTGGGTGAGCCGACTCATATTGATTTACCCTTTGAAACCCCAGGCTATCTGAAAACCCGTCAGGAGTTCCTCGGTTCCCCTGTTGAGGCTGCAACCACCTCCTTTGGTCAGGGTTTTGCCATTACTCCAATTCAGTTAGTTCGCCTCTATGGCAGTTTAGCCAATGGCGGCTATTTGGTGACGCCCCATGTAGTACGGGGACTGACGGACACCGCCGGCCAGATACAGCAAGAACCCAAGCGTCCGCAACGGGTTCGCATTTTTTCCGAGGACACGGTTCAAGCGGTGGTGACCATGATGGAGGATGCGGTGGAGACGGGAACCGGTCAACGGGCTAAAATTCCGGGGTATCGCATTGGGGGAAAAACGGGTACGGCCCAGAAAAGTTTAGAAGATGGGAGTGGCTATTCGAGTTCGGCGGTGGTGGCCAGTTTTGTGGCCATTTTCCCCTTAGAGAATCCTCGTTATTTAGTATTTGTGGCGGTCGATGAACCCGTTGGTGGTTCTGGGGGACAGGTGGCCGCTCCTGTGAGTAAGTTGGTCATCGAACGGATGATTGGTTTATATCAGATTCCTCCCGGTTAAGACGAACCTTAAGAAAAATTAGAGTCAATGGCGATGTTACATCGGGTGCGTGTTGCGAAAGATAAAGCGGATTTGGTGCGATCGCTGCTGCGTCAGGGAGAGATGACCACGGCTCCCTTCCCCACCTATGCTGATATTTTGGCCTTTGCGGCGGCCCTGGGGGCGAAGCGTCAGCGGCGATCGCCCATTGGAACGGCTGTCAGCCGGGAACCGACCCCAGTCGCCCTCGATATTTTTATTTCCCGAGGCTATGATCGCTTGATTCAATTGTTGGCGATCGTCTCGACGGAAGATGCGAGGATTCTCTCCCCTAGCAATACTGAGGCGGAGGCCCAACGGGTAGCCATTTTCGAGGAATATGCCAATGGCGGGTTAGAAATCTTGCAAGGGGAATTACGAGGGGCGATCGACTATACGGAACACCTCTTGTTACTACTGACCTTTGAAGCCAACCCCGATAAACCTGATCCCGATGGCTTTGATTTACGGCGGTTTTTATAGGTGTCTTAGAGCGGATCGGGGAAATGGAGAATCAGCATCGAGGCGTTGGGTTGGCTGCGGGCGATCGTTTCGGCCGTGCGGCCCAACGCCGAGCCGCCAGCGCGATTTTTACCGGCAATCAACACCAACAAATCATTGGGTTCTAACACCGTAATCACCTGAATCACTAATCCGCCTCGGTTGACCTCAACATCCACCTCTGGCTGCAAGTCAGATAAATCGATGCGGGGAGACTCAGCCCGGCTGGGAATGACCTGCAAGACTCCCAAATCACTTTTTAACTCATCGGCAACGGATCGCGCCAACGTCAGCGTCGGTTTGAAGAGACTCGAAACCGCCTGAGCATCGGTAACGGCCAATCTCACCCGCTGTATGTTTTCCAGGGGTTTAGGAAAGCGCGAGACGAGCACCGGAACCGAGGATTGACGCACGACGTTGTCAATAACACCACCAAAGAAATTTTCCCGATAGGTAGAATAGCCTTTCCAGCCACAGATGACGAGACTCGCATTGCGCTCTTGCGCGACCCGCAGAATTCCCCAGTCAATCGAATCATCAACCCGGCCAATGGGTTCAACTGCCACTACGGCCCCATGAGCAATCATTTCAGCGGTACTCAACAGCCGTTTTTGCCCGGCTTGGGCAGCGGCTGAAACTGGCCCGCCGCGATCGGATAAGACATGCAGCGGTAATAGGGTTCCCTGTCCTCGCTTTGCCAAAATAATCGCCAGTTGTAACAGGCGATCTTCTGTATTGGGGTTCGCGACCGGCACTAAAATTCTGGCGCCCCAATGATTGTGTCCCGCAGCCGAGTCTTGGGTGTCCGAGGAGTCTAGCTGAGGACTGTCTAACTGCGCTCCCCAGCGGGCGGTAATCCAGGGCGAGGCGATCGAGGTGACGAGAATCATCAGGATGACGCCATTGATGGTCACGTCGTCAACTAGGCCAATATCGAGTGCAACCGTTGCCGCCGCTAGAGTCGATGCCGCTTGGGCAATGGATAGGCCAAAACCCACCATCCGACCGGGACCTGACCATTTCAGAAACCAACCACTCCCCCAAGCCGCCGCCAATTTACTCACCACTTCCGCCCCAACCATGACCCCGGCCACCAGCAAGGCCTCGGGTTCTTGGATAAAAATCATCGGATCAACTAACATCCCCACGGAAATCAGGAAAAATGGCACAAATAGGGTGTTGCCGATGAACTGAATCCGGTTCATCAGTGGACTCAACTGTGGCACAAGGGGGGTAATCGCGACGCCAGCCAAAAATGCACCGACAATGGGTTCAATCTGAATTAGGTTGGCTAAATAGGAGACCACAAACAGGGCAGCCAGCACAAAGGTAAACTCGGCGCGATCGTCATGGCCGAATTGAACAAAGAACCAGCGACCCAATTTGGGAATGCCCCAGAGCGTCGCAAAGGTGTAAATAATTAATGAGGGAATCAGGAATAGCCAAAATTCTAGGGTCAGTTCCCCTTCCTCAGCTTTGACAACGACAGCTAAAACTAATAGAGCTAAAACATTGGTGATTAAGGTCGCGCCTAGGGTTGAGGTGACGACCCGAGATTTCATAATCCCTAGCCGGCTTAAAACGGGTAGGGCAACCAAGGTGTGAGAGGCGAAGGTTGAGGCCACAAGAATCGCTGCCAGGAGCGAGTAGTCTAACATCAGGATGGCGGCTGTCCCGATGATCATGGGTAATAGGAAGGTGGCTAAGCCAAAGGTGATGGCCCCTCTGGCGTTTTGCCGCAAGTCTTCTAAGCTGGTTTCGAGTCCTCCCAAAAACATGAGGAAGAGGAGGCCAACGGTTCCTAAGAGGTCGATTGTGCTATCAAGTTCGAGGACTCCTAATCCATGGGGACCCACCACAACCCCGGCTAAAATCAGGCCAATAATACCTGGCATTTTAAACCGCTCAAACAGAAGCGGTGCTACCAACATAATGGCCAGAATAATCAGGAAAATCGCAACAGGATCTTCGATGGGGCTTAACACTTGGGCAAGGAAGGGTAGCCCGGTTGCCCCCCACTCAGCCATAGGCTCAAAGCTGGGCAGGTGATGGATTAGAGTCATCGTCGTCATCCTGAAGTTCTTTTGTCCCTTACGTTAAGAGAGGCGAACCCTAGGGCCGCCTCTCTATGTCGCTACTCTGTTAGCTGACTGAGTCTTGTGACAGTTGATATTTGACAGTTGATAGTCAGGAAACTTGCTTAGCGTCGATGTTTTCGCTTCAAGTTATGTCCTACTTTGTCTGTCTATACCGGCAAGACTCGTCCAAGTTCCTAAATCTGTGAGTCTGACTACGCGACCCACTTCTCGGACACGAGTTCAGCCAAATCGACAACCCGTTGGCTATAGCCCCATTCGTTGTCGTACCAAGCGACGACTTTGATGAGATCTCCATCCATCACCAAGGTCAGACTGGAGTCCACCACGGACGAATCATTGGTTCCTTTATAGTCCGAAGAGACTAACGGCTCATCACTGTAGCCGAGAATCCCTTTCATGGACCCATTGGCGGCACCATGTAGCACTTCGTTCAGCTGTTCGGTGAAGGTTTTACGCTCAACCTGAGCCACTAAGTCAACAACCGAGACGTTCGGGGTGGGAACCCGCAGGGCGATTCCGTTGAGTTTTCCTTTCATTTCGGGAATCACCAACGCCACCGCTTTGGCTGCACCGGTGGAGGTGGGAACGATGTTCATGGCCGCCGCCCGGGCGCGACGCACATCCCGGTGGCTCGCATCGAGTAACCGTTGGTCCCCGGTGTAGCTGTGGGTGGTGGTCATGGTGCCTTTGATGATGCCAAAGTTTTCATGGAGCACTTTGACAACCGGAGCCAGACAGTTGGTGGTACAACTGGCGTTGCTGACCACATTGTAGTCTTCGTGTTGATAGGTTTCGTGGTTGACTCCCATCACAAAGGTGCCAATCTTGCCACCTTTGCCTGGAGCGGTAATCAGAACCTTTTTCGCGCCAGCTTGTAAGTGCTTGGATGCCGTTTCTTCAGTGACAAATACACCAGTAGACTCGACCACTAAATCAATGTCCCACTCTTTCCAGGGGAGATTGAGGGGATTGCGATCGCTGACGCATTTAATCGTCTTGCCATTGACAAGAATCGAGTTACTATCGGAACTGACCTCTGCATCTAACTTACCCAGCATGGTGTCATACTTGAGCAAGTGTGCATTGGTTTTCGGGTCGGAGGTGTCGTTGACCCCCACAATTTCTAACCCGCTATTTTCACGGGTTAACCAACAACGCAAAAAGTTGCGTCCAATACGTCCAAAACCATTAATTGCTACTCTAATCACCTTGTTTCCTCCTAACAGCGATCGCCCACCAAATCGATAAACGGGCTTGACGTTACAATCGAGCTATAATGCTCGCTGACAGATCATCAATCTTGACAGACTGAGAGTCCTGCGTCGTTGAGAACGAGTGCAAACGGGAGCCTAAACAGGCCGCTGTGTGACCAGACGGGTGATATCTCTCGTTTGATCGCCTCCACAGGCAGTTTTTAATCCAGTTGATTTCCCGAATGACACTGCATCTGAGTGCCTGGGGTCAACAAGTCGTTATGAAATTTTCGTGACGCAGTTCGGTGACTCTGACCTACATCTACCGGCCCAATACAGCATGACTATCGGGCTTGTCTGCTATCCTATCTGCTCTCCTTACCATTCTCCAACCACTTGGCTCTTAGGGCATGGTGGTAGTCCTCTGGCAAGTCTAGGTAGCGCCTCTCATCATATCGCAAAGCCTGTCCGTTTCCCGATCATTTTTACGCTTGACAATCGACCGGAGCCAACCTGAGCGGGCCAAGACGGCGATTACGGCTCTGCCGGTCTAAGACCATGGCCGTGACGGAGCGAAGCGAATGGGACAAGACTGGCAAATTGCTCGGATTCAGCGGTACGGGTCATGAAAGCTAGTTTGGACAACCCGAAAGCCTAGGGTTAAGCTTGGGGTTCAGCTTCATCGGCTCGACGGGGCCTGACCCATTCCCCTAACCCATCCCTGGGATGAGGAGCCGTTTGGGTTCTGAGTCAGGACGGGATATCATAGCCGTCAACCCCAGAGATCGTCTTTGATTAAGGATCATCCCCTGCAAAGTACCGAAGCTGGACTCTCAATTTCCTCGGACATCTCTTGCCCATTTGGGTCAGATCAAGGGTGTTCAATTTGTTCAAAGTCGTATCGCAAAATAACAATACCTGATATGATGTCGCGTGTTATCGGTACGGTGTGGTGTGTTAGGAGCGAAAATGCCGGATTCTGTTGATTTCAGCGGCAAGCCATTTCATTTCATCGGCATCGGTGGAATTGGCATGTCTGCTCTCGCCTATGTTTTAGCGAAGCGCCAGCTTCCCGTCTACGGTTCGGATCTCAAGTCCAATCACATTACTCAACGATTACAAGAACTGGGTGTTCATATTTTTTGGGAACAGAACGCCAAAAATTTGGAGGTCTTTAGCACTCAGGTCGCCGGAGAGTCTCCCCGGGTTCCTCCTGTGGATGCACATCGCTCTCAACCCGCTGCGATCGCCGATAACCGTCTGCCTCAGGTGATTTGCTCAACGGCGATTAACCCCAACAATGCCGAATATCAAGCGGCGGTTGCCCTCGGCTGTCCAATTTTCCACCGCTCCGATGTCCTCGCGGCTTTGATCCAAACCCACCACAGTATCGCGGTCGCCGGAACCCACGGCAAAACCACCACCAGTAGTTTAATCGGCTATCTACTCCTCGAAGCCGGCCTGGATCCAACCATTGTCGTCGGCGGTGAAGTCGAAGCCTGGTCAGGAAATGCTCGCCTCGGAAGCAGCCCCTATTTGGTAGCCGAAGCCGATGAATCCGATGGTTCTTTGGTGAAGTTTGAATCCAAAGTGGGCGTGATCACGAACATTGAACTGGATCATCCCGATCGCTACCAAAGCCTAGAGGAAGTAACGGGAATTTTTCGCACCTTCGCCCAACGCTGTCAAACGACCATTGGCTGTATCGATTGTGAGGTCGTCCGCGATCGCCTCAAACCCGACATCACCTATAGCCTAGACCGAACCCTAGGGGCTGACTATAGCGCCGACGGGCTAGACCTATCCGCCGACGGAACCCGAGCCCAGATTTGGGAGCGAGGAACCCACCTCGGTCAATTGCACCTAGGACTGTTAGGGAAACATAACCTCAGTAACGCCTTAGCGGCCATTGCCGTGGCGCGATCGCTCGGACTCGAGTTTGAGGCGATCGCCCAAGCCCTAGCCAGCTTCCAAGGCGCTAGACGTCGCTTCGAGCTGCTCGGCATGGCCAACCAAATTCGCTTCATCGACGATTACGCCCACCATCCGAGTGAAATTGCAGCAACCCTCTCAGCGGCCCGTCTGCAAGTGGATGGCTCGGGTCACCCCAATCGACGTCTCGTCGCTATTTTCCAGCCCCACCGCTACAGTCGCACCCAAACCTTCATCCGCGAGTTTGCGGCGGTCTTTGGTGAAGCCGATCGCGTCATCATCGCCCCGGTTTACAGTGCCGGAGAAGCCCCGATTGCCGGTGTCAGTAGCGATCATCTGGCCTCGGCGATCGCCGAACACCACAATCAAGTTGACGCTCAGCCCACCCTAGCGGATTTAAAAAACTTTCTCCGTGATTTTCTCCAACCTGGCGACTTAGCGTTATTTTTGGGTGCAGGGGATCTCAACGGGATCGTTCCCGATTTACTAGACTGGCATCGCCAAGTCGAACGTGAGCAGGATCCCGTGCAATCTTCCCGTTCCTAGCTATCTCTGAGCGATGATGATGTTTTCTCCTTCAAGCCCCCCACTATCAATGGACTCGCCCGATCGCAGCCCGATTCATATTTTGGGTGCGAAATGTCCGGTATACCGTCAGATCCCCCTGGCCAAAATGACCACATTACGGGTGGGAGGGCCGGCTGAGTGGTACATAGCACCGCGTCATTTAGATGACCTCTATGGAGCTTTGAATTGGGCCAGATCCGAAGGCTTCCCCGTCACCGTCCTTGGAGGCGGCTCGAACCTACTGATTGGCGATCGCGGCATTTCCGGATTAGTCGTCAGTACCCGCTATCTACGAGAGTTACATCTCGATGATGTCTCAGGAGAATTAACGGTCTCAGCGGGCTTTCCCTTGCCCAAATTAGCCTGGCAACTCGCCAACCACGGCGTGAGTGGTTTCGAGTGGGCCGTGGGGATTCCTGGAACGGTCGGCGGGGCGGTGGTCATGAATGCTGGCGCTCACCGTAGTTGTTTGGCAGACAATTTACGAGAGATTGAGGTCTTAGAACCCGACGGTCAGATCGTCACCCTGCCTCGCGGCGTCTTAGCCTACAATTATCGCACCTCTTGCCTGCAAGGCTCGTCGCGCCTGGTCTTACAGGCAACGTTACAATTGCAGCCTGGAGAGGACTCAGGATTAGTGCGACAGCGGACCGATAAACATCTCAAACAACGACATGGAACCCAACCCTATCACCGCCCCAGTTGTGGCAGTGTCTTCCGTAATCCTAAGCCCCAAGCCGCCGGCTGGCTAATTGAACAAGCGGGGTTGAAGGGGTATCGTGTCGGAGGAGTCCATGTGGCCCATGAACATGCTAATTTCATCCTCAATGGCGGCCACGGAACCACTCAAGATGCGATCGCCGTCATCCGTCATGTCCGAGAAACCGTGCGACAGGTTTGGGATGTGCAACTGCAACTCGAAGTCAAACTCCTCGGCGAGTTTGACCAGGATATCAGCGATTTTTTGTAACCGAGGCGCTGCGATGGCACAATGAGTCGTACTTGTAATTAATTTGACGCGAGAGTTTTAAGCACGATGGCTAAACAACAAGGACAAGGATTTGGATTTGGGCTAGGCAAGATGAAAGAACTTGCCGCCGCCTTCCAAAAAGCCCAAGAGGTTCAAGAAGGGGCAAAACGTCTTCAAGAAGAACTCGATCTCCTAGAAATCGCCGGCCAGTCTAGCGATGGTAACGTTACGGTTGTCCTCAGTGGGAACCAAGAACCTCGCCGGGCCGAAGTCTCAGAAGAGGCCCTCGGCAAAGGAGCCGCGGCCGTATCGGCCCTCGTCACCGAAGCGATGCAGGATGCTTACAGTAAATCCACCGCTACCATGCGCGAGAAGATGGAAGAACTCACCGGCGGACTCAATCTCCCCGGAATGTAGGATCTAGGATTTCCTGGGTCTTCTCACCCCATCAAGGTTGCCCTGGGAGGCTTGATGGGGTCCATCTTCTGGGAGACTCCCAAGCATCCGTTCAGCCTGAGATGGCACAATTGCAACCGATCTGCAACCGATCGCAAATTACGATGGCATATCATTTACTCTTTGTCTGTTTGGGCAACATTTGCCGATCGCCCTCGGCGGAAAATATCATGCGCCACCTCGTGGCCGAGGCCGGGCTTGAGGATAAAATCGTCTGCGACTCAGCCGGAACCTCTAGCTATCACATTGGCAGTCCTCCCGATGCCCGAATGCGCTCAGCCGCCAAGAAGCGAGGCATTCAGTTAGTGGGACAGGCCCGCCAGTTTATTCCCGCCGATTTTGAGCAGTTTGACCTAATTTTGGCGATGGATCGTGAGAACTATGCCGGGATTATGGCTCTCGATCGCCAAGGGATCTATGACGATCGCGTGCGGATGATGTGTGATTTTTGCCGTCATCACAGCATCAAGGAAGTCCCCGACCCCTACTATGGCGGTGCAGAAGGATTTGATCGCGTGATTGATCTCCTCCTCGATGCCTGCGAGGGTCTACTCGAGGAAATTCGCCCTAAACTCGACTAGGGAACCCCTCCGACGCAGAGAGTCATCTCTCATCGTTGAATTAAGACAAAAATTGAGACGGCCAAAACAAAGTAACCAAAGGCTTTTTGCAGGTGAGAAGCATCAAGACGATGACTCAGGATAGCACCGGCGTAGGTTCCCACACTGGCCGCCAGGGTAAAGGAAATCATCAGTCCCCAATCGAGGGACACTTGATCCATATAGCCCAAAAAGGCCGTCGCGGACTTAAAGGCAATAATCAGCAGCGAGGTGCCGATGGCCTCCTTCATCGGTGTTCCCCCGAGCAACACCAGGGCTGGAATAATCGCAAAGCCGCCACCCACGCCCACAAAGCCGGTGATAATCCCCACTAAGAGTCCTTCGAGGGGAATGATCAACATTTTGCCGAGGGAGGGAGATTTAGGCGGCGAGAGAGTCGGTTCAACCGGCTGGGCCTTACGTTGTCCCTTGCGAATCATCAAGATGCTGGCCAGAAGCATGACGATACCAAAGGCCACCACTTGTATGGTTTCGGTGATAGCCGGGAGTTCCGCCAGTCTGGCCCCGGCGTAAGCCCCCACCATGGCAGCTGGAGCAAAGGTGAGGGCCAGTTTGAGGCTGACATTGCCGGCTTTGGCGTGGGGAATCAGTCCCAGCAAGCTGACAGTGCCGACGATGAATAAACTCGCGGCGATCGCCTCTTTAGGCGGCAACCCCATGACGTACATGAGGATAGGAACCGCCAGAATCGATCCGCCTCCGCCGAGGAGTCCGAGACTAATGCCAATCCCGAGGGCTAAGATATGTCCGAGAATCCAAATGATATCCATGAGTTAGGCAGAGACGTTGCCGCAGCTTTGGTTGGCGGGAACCGCCTCAGCAATTTTCTTGGGATTGGGTAGATTGAGGTTCGCCATCAGTTCAATAAACTCGGCGCGATCGCGGCCGACAAAGCGTGGGTTATGGCGTTTTTCCTCGCCAATGGTGGAGACGGTGCGACCTCGGTAGTCATGGCCGGGATAGACGAGGGTACTCTCGGGAAGCGTAAAAAAGCGCTGGGTGATGACATCATAGAGGGTTCCGGCGTCACCACTCTGGAAGTCTGTGCGTCCACAACCGCGAATCAGGAGGGAATCGCCGGTGAGAAGGTGAGTTCCATTGACCAGATAGGCCATGTGGCTGTCGGTATGACCCAAACTGGAGATCGCCTCAATCTTAACTTGCCCGAGGGGTAGCTGTTCGCCATCCTTAATGAAGCGATCGGCACAACTAGCTTCAGCGTTCTCAGGTAGAACACCTTGACAGCCTGTCCGTTCACGCAATTTCCCCGTCCCGGTAATATGATCGGCGTGAACATGGGTTTCTAAGCCATAACGTAACGTCAGATCAAGTTCCTTAAGCAGTTGTAGATCTCGTTCGAGTTGTTCGAGGACTGGATCAACGAGAACCGCCTCGCGAGTCTCCTCATCGGCGATGAGGTAGGTATAGGTGGAGGTGTCTGGATCGAAGAGTTGACGAAATAGCATAGTTGGTTTAGAGGCAAAATGAAAAAAGCAACAGGAAACACGGCCAGTCGTAGACGGTAAAACGTGACCGACAAAAAGCCGAAAAACTCCCTAATCATAGGAGTTACACTCACTGCAAAAGTCCTACTTTATCTGTCAGTTACGACTGAATCGGGGTGGGCTGACGGAGTTCGGAAATTGCTAGACTGACAATCTGCTTGTCTGGTTATAAGATAGCATACATCCGTTGCATCAGAAGGAATTTTTGAGAAGCTTCATCGATTCAAAGGATTGACTTTGCTGTTCAAGGTGAACCGCCAACACATCACAAGCCAGGTCACACAGAGAGAACACCACCGGGTTGGCGATGCGGTAATAGACGTTAACGCCTTGTTGTCGGCGTTCGACGAGTCCCGCCTGAGAGAGAATCTTGAGATGCTTGGACACGTTAGCCTGGCCGAGTTCTGTAGATTTAATGATCTCGGAGACATTTTTTTCGCCCCGTTTAAGGCTACAGACAATCTGTAAGCGACTCACCTCAGAGAGGGTTTTGAAAAATTCGGCAATGTTGTTGAGGGCTTCCGGGGAGATTTCCGTGAGGGGACAATCACTAGCCCTAGTGTTGGAGGAAGATGGTTTAGATGTCATCGGTGTCATGGCGCTACATAAATACATATATACATATTACCAGTAAGTCTAGGGTGAATAACAAGCCCCTAGGACAATTGAGGGATTCTGGCGAACCTCCTAATCCGCCACAGCTAAGGGGTTGATTACGGATATCACTACCTTTTTTGCGTCAAGCAAACTTTACAAAGTTTTACACAGCGTTATAATGGTTAACAGAACGCGGTAAGACACCGACATAGGAGAAACCAATATGACATTGTTTATCATTGCATTAGTATTCACCGGCTGGGCAGCCGTTGCCATCTTAGGAACCCAAGCCTACTTCCGAGGCGAACAAACCAAGCCCATCCACGAACGCAATTGGAACTCAGAAGGATTCGATCGCTTCGCCGAAGCCTTCACCGGACAAAAAACCGACTATCGTGAGCGCGTCCCGGCTTACAGCTTGGATGTGTACCAACGCAACACCCTCGGCGAATAGTCGTTTCCCCCTATCTCTTCTCTGGACCCGATGAGATCAAAACACGCGCCCCGGCTAGAACTCTAGTCGGGGCGCTTTCTTTGGGGGGAGGGCAATAGGCAAGAGGCATAACCCACCCCTAACCCCTCCCAAGAGGGGATGGCAAGAGGGTAGGGGCGACCCCAAGGGAACGCCCTCTTTCTGCAATTGCTCGATCGCTTAAATATCTAAATCATTGAGATTGAGTTTGGGGCCTTCGGTTTCAATGAACTCGCGGCGTGGGGCGACTTTGTCTCCCATCAAGACCGTGAAAATGCGATCGGCTTCCACCGCGTCCTCAATTTCGACCCGTTTCAACAGGCGACTTTCCGGGTTCATGGTCGTATCCCAAAGCTGAGTCGGCATCATCTCCCCTAACCCCTTAAAACGTTGGATGTTGTAATTGGCGTTGCTGGGGAGTTCATTGAGATAGCGTTGCAGTTCACGATCGCTGTAACAATACTGATGACTGCGGCCGCGTTCAACCTTATACAGCGGCGGACAGGCGATATAGACAAAGCCCTGTTCCACCATATCCCGCTGATAGCGATAGAAGAAGGTCAGCAACAGAGTGCGAATATGCGCCCCATCCACATCCGCGTCCGTCATCAGGATGATGCGGTGATAGCGTAGCTGAGATAAATCAAAATCTTCGCCCTTAATCCCTAACCCCAACGCCGCAATCAGGGATTGCACCTCATTATTCTTATAAATCTTGGCATCGTCAGTCTTCTCGATGTTGAGGATTTTTCCCCGAAGCGGCAAAATCGCTTGGAAACGGCGATCGCGTCCCTGTTTAGCACTCCCACCAGCGGAGTCCCCCTCAACAATAAAAATCTCCGATTCCGAGGGGTCCTTGGAACTGCAATCGGCCAGTTTCCCCGGTAACGTCGAGGATTCCAACACCGACTTGCGGCGCACCAACTCACGGGCGCGGCGAGCGGCTTCAGCGGCGTTAAAGGCCTGAATCGCTTTTTCGAGAATCGCATCGGCCACATTGGGGCGAAACTCCAGATATTCCGTCAGCACCTCTCCCACTAGGGAATCGACAATTCCCCGCACTTCCGGATTACCTAACTTGGTTTTCGTTTGTCCCTCAAACTCAGGGTCCGGCACTTTGACGGAAATAATCCCCGTTAAGCCTTCGCGGATATTTTCCCCCCCCAAGTTGGGCTGATTATCCTTGAGTTTGTTGCGTTTGCGGGCTGTGACGTTCATCGTTCGCGTCAGGACGGATTTGAGGCCTTCGAGGTGAGTCCCACCATCGACGGTACGAATGTTGTTGGCAAACCCGAGGAGAGAATCGCTGTACGCATCGACAGACCATTGCAGGGCGGCTTCGACGACGACGCCATCTCGTTCCCCTTCGACGTAGATGATTTCATCATGGAGGGGGTCTTTGTCGCGGTTCATATATTGGATGTACTCGCGAATCCCACCTTCATAGAAATAGGTTTCAACGCGGGGTTCGTCGGTCCCCAACCGGTCGAGGCGATGGTCGGTGAAGGTAATGCGTACTCCGGCGTTGAGATAGGCCAACTCCCGGACGCGAGCGCCGATGGCGTTGAAGTCAAACTCAATGCCGGTGGTGACAAAGATATCGCGATCGGGCAAGAAGCGCACGCAGGTTCCGGTGCGTTGCTTGTCGGGGCTGGGTTTGACCATCAACTCCGATGCCGGTTTGCCCCGTTCGTAGCGTTGAACATGGACGTTTTTCTCGCGCCAAACGGTGACTTCGACCCATTCCGAGAGGGCGTTGACCACAGACACCCCAACGCCGTGGAGTCCGCCGGAGACTTTGTAGCCTCCGCCGCCGAATTTACCGCCGGCGTGCAGCACGGTCATAACCGTTTCGAGGGCGGAACGTCCAGTTTTCGAGTGAACATCGGTGGGAATCCCCCGTCCGTTGTCGGTGACGCTAACGGACCCATCGGCGAGGATATCAATTTCGATATGCGTACAGTAGCCGGCCAGGGCTTCGTCAATGGCGTTGTCGACCACTTCGTAGACGAGGTGATGTAAGCCTCGCGGTCCGGTGGAGCCGATGTACATCCCCGGTCGCTTGCGAACCGCCTCCAGCCCTTCTAGAACTTGGATTTGATCGGCACTGTAGCTACTAGTCATGACAAATTGCTCCACACGATAGGGGGGTTAACCCCTTAGATTTTTTGATTAACGACAAAAATCACCAAAATTCTAACACAAAATGGTTGACGGCGCGTTTAGACCAATTTGGAGATAAATTAAGGTGGGGGTTGGATATACTAAAATTTGTTGAGTTTGCGGGGAGAGAATTGGTGAGCGGGGTAATCGTCATTTGTGGAGCAACAGCCACGGGAAAATCGCAGTTGGCGATCGCCGTAGCGCAACGGTTCGGCTCGGTGATTCTCAGTGCGGACTCCCGCCAAGTGTATCAGGAGTTTGACATCGGCACGGCTAAGCCGAGTCTTCGGCAGCGACAGCAGGTTCCCCACTATTTCGTTGATTGCTGTACGCCTCGCCAGACCTTTACCATGGGGCAGTATCAACGACAGGCCCAGGATCTGATTCACCAGCAGCATCAGAGGGCGCCTGAGTCACCTCCGTTGCTGGTGGGGGGGACAGGACTCTATATTAAGTCCATTACGCGCGGTTTGCGGATGCCCCAGATTGCCCCTCATCCTCCGTTGCGATCGCAACTTCAGGATCTCGGTCAACGGCAGTGTTACCAACTGTTACAACAGGTTGACAAACGGGCCAGTCAACGGATTCATCCGAACGATGCCAGTCGCACCTTACGGGCGTTGGAGGTGTACTATGTCAGCGGTTGTCCCCTGTCCGAACAGCAAGGGGAAAACCCGCCAGAGTATCCTATTTTACACCTAGGGTTGCACGCCGATCCAGTGGATTTGGGGCAACGGATTGAGCAACGAACCCAGCAGATGGTTGCGATGGGGTTGGTTGAGGAGGTTAAAGATTTATGCGATCGCTACGGCGATGATTTACCCTTATTACAGACTCTTGGCTATGGGGAGATGAAACGCCATCTACGGGGGGAGTTATCTTTAGATGAGGCGATCGCCGAAACGGTGTTACATACGCGCCAATTTGCCAAACGTCAGCGAACCTGGTTTCGCGCCTATCCTGAGATTGAATGGTTTGATGTCGGCGATTATCAGTTAACTGAGCGTGTTTTGGCACGAATTGACCAATGGAGAGAGGCCGTCGGAGAATAATGAGAAGCGTGGTAAGACTGGTTAGCCCTGCGATCGCCGCGTTGTTGCTGGTTCCAATGCCGAGTTTGGCCCTTCCGGGAGAGTCTATCGAGGAGGTAGCCAATTGGATTTATACCAATCCTCTGCTTCCGGATGGCCGGCGAGGGAGTTTACGAGTCAGTCGTAGCGACATTCCCGGACAACGGTTAACCTTCGTCGCCTCCAAAACCCTACCCACTGAGCGAGGTTTTGGGATTGGAGAAACCCGGATTCGCAGTGAATGGATTGAGATTTTAGACTATCGCAATGGGGTGACGGGCGATCGCCTCATCGAAGCCTTACGCGGAATCTACGGCTTAGATCTCTATCAAGATTATCGCAATGCCGAGTTAGTCCATGATTACACGGTTCTCACCGGCGAGGAGGGGTTGACGGTACGGCGGGGTCA
>NZ_JAWOCL010000237.1:0-8141 GCF_046483825.1 Sodalinema sp. | reverse complement strand
GCGGGACAGTGGATGATCTCGATCGCTGGATGGAGAAACTCTCGCCAGTATTGGGACAAGTGACCGTGGGCCAAGCCTATCAAGCCTACGAGGTTTATCAGAAAATAGAACCCTCGGCCCGCAAACTGCGTCAAGTCTGGGGTTGGGCGCAATGGTTCTTCAATCCAGCGATCGAGGTCATCCACTGTCCCGCGAATTAACCCATAGGCTTGAGGGACATAGATATTTAACAAAGGATATTTCACCTCGGGATTATAGGCATGGGCCACCGCCACCACCACCGCCTGGCCTCGTTGCCAGAACTGTTCCCAATCGTCCCAAAAGGGCGGATCATGATGGGTTTCTTGCAAAATCTCGTTTAGAGCCTCTCGCACGGCTTGAGCGGCTTCGGGATTGTTGCCATGTTCTTCTGCTTCGTCGCGGCTATCGACGAGCTGTTGATTGGCATCAGCAACGACGGCCTCGATTTGAGCGAGTTGGGGTTTTGTCCATTTGGCCAAAAGCCAACGCCACCCCAGAAGGATGACCAGGAAAATGGCCCAAATCCAACTGAGTCCCCAATGTTGAATTTGCCAGCCCGCTGCGACGAGAATAAACCCCACAATACCGACGAGGGGAATCGCTAACATGGTCCATTGCCAGGCTTTCAATCGTACCATCGTCACCACCTGTGAAAACTCTAGTTTAACTGCCCGATTTAACGACCCCAGACGGAGAGCCTAGACGAACTGATAGGGAACCTCCCAGGATGCCGGTTGACGGGGATTTCCCCCCAGGAAGGAGGCGGGCCAGACTTCGCCGTCGGGATCGACTTGTAGCCCCTCGTAGCCATGATCCCAGAGGTTAATAATCACCAGTTGCAGCTTCTCATCGATCGCCACAATGGGGATCTGCTGCAAGTGAGCGTCGGTCACCTCTAGGGTTTTCAGGTTATGCAAACCGGGATAGTCGGCTTCCCGCAGGGGGACTAGACTCCAACATTCGCCGTCGTCATCTTCACCCCACCAGAGGGTTGTACCGGCTCGAATCTGTTGTTTGATATAGAGTCGGGCGCGATCGCCAATTACCTCTTGTATTGAATCAGTCATTGAATCAGCCATTGAATCAGTCGTCATTTTTTCCTGGTTAACTAAGCAACTGAGTAAATTCATCTGAATCGTCGATATCGTCGGAGACATCAACGGAGAGTTCTTGATATTTTAAGCGAGCAAAAACTCGATACTTACTAGACGATTTGGATTCACCGTCGGCGAGATCTTCAATTTCTACTAAACTATACTCAACATTTTCAGCATGAATTGCAAAGGCGATTTTGAACAATTCAAAAAAGTGAATTACCCACTGACAGTCTTCTTCAGGTAAATGTTCGTAGTAGCGAATAAGCTGAGCAATGCGCGTTTCTAAATGGATGCGAGAATGGCGACTAATTAACACCAGTTTCAGCAAAACAGCCACCAATGCTAATGGATTTCCGCAGGAGAGCATCCAGACAAAAATGGCAGACGGTTCGGTTCCGGTTTCACTGATGAGCGCATCAATCGCCCGGTTACAGGTGCGTAACCGCAGGGATTCATCAACGGGATCGTTGTGCTTATCTATATACAGTAAATCCAGCCGTTCTGAGAGACGTTGACGCAAAACTTGAGCCAAGTCTTTGTCTGACCAAGAAAAGAGCAGATATTTCTGAAGACTACGTTTAAAGTCTCTGTAACGCTGGTTTTGGGTTTGTCGTAAAAAGATGTTGGCTAGATTTTCGTAGCTGAGACTTCCTCGACGGGCCAGGATAGTTTTGATAATCCGTAGCACTTCATCCCCGAAAATCGTGGGATTGGGATGTTGTTGGTCGTCGTAGCGCACCATTTGGGCGCGGGTGATGTAAATGGCTAAGTCAAACTTGAAACGGTCTTTCAGTCGCTGAGACACGGCGCGGGCCACTTCCCGCTGTTCCATGGGATTATTGGGGTTAGAGTATTGAGGAACCAGTAAATAGGCGGTATAGCGATCGCTCCATTTGGCGGCCTCAACTTCCTCAAATTCCCCTTCTTCGTATTTGGCGGTAAAGACCTTTAGATCTTGGTAATCTTTACCATCGGTGAAAATTTGTAACCAAGCCCGGACTCGTTGTAAATGTGGGGAGAGGGTCCGCTCACGAATGGAGGGTTCTTGAAACAGTTGAACCAGCTTGGGAATAAACTTATGTTGTCGATTGGCTTCCCAATTGTTAAATAGGATGTAACAGGACCGTTTAACGGTATGACGAAACCCTGTTTCTTCGTTCGCTTCAACCAACTGTTTTAGAGACTGGAACGCCTCTAAGTTTTTGGCGTTGTTGCAGTCAATAAATAAGCCCCGAAACTCCTGTAACACATCTTCAGGCGACCAAGCTCGAACAATCTCAAGTAGATAGTTATAGACGATTTCTTGAGTTTGTTCTTGCAGATGCTCATCTGGACGGTTTGTGGCAATAAAGGGCGTAGGGCGATGGTTCGGGCGGCGCTTATCAAACATAGATTCGTTCCCCGATTAACTCAACATGGCGAGGGCGACTTGGTATTCACCTCCCTATTATTCCTTAAATCTAAGAAATCGGGGTCGCCACCGCGACCCCGAAGCTCATTTTCAGTTCTAGTTAGCGGAACATACTACTGACTGAACTATCTTCGTGAATGCGCCAAATGGTCTCACCCAGGACATTAGCAACGGAGAGGACCTTGAGTTGGTCAAACATCCGTTCTGGGGGAATGGGGATGGTATTGGTGACAATCACTTCTTCAAACACGCCACTGGAGAGTCTCTCCACGGCTGGTGGCGAGAAGACGGCGTGGGTGGCGCAGGCGTACACCTGGCGAGCGCCCTCTTTACGGAGGAGTCGCGCTCCTTCGCTGATGGTTCCGCCGGTGTCAATCATATCATCGACGAGAACAGCCGTTTTACCCCGCACATCTCCGATGACATTTAAGACTTCGGCGACATTATGAGCTTGGCGGCGCTTATCAATAATCGCCAGGGGGGCATCATTGAGTTTTTTGGCAAACGCTCTCGCTCGCGCAACTCCCCCAACATCGGGTGACACCACCACAATGTCGTTGAGCTGCTTATTTAACAGATAGTTAATCAGAACGGGAGACCCATAGACATGATCGACGGGAATATCGAAATATCCCTGTATTTGCGCGGAGTGTAAGTCCATGGCTAGGACTCGGTTGGCTCCGGCTTCGACCATTAGGTTGGCAACGAGTTTAGCGGTGATTGATTCTCGTCCAGCGGTTTTGCGGTCAGCGCGAGCGTAGCCATAATATGGCAATACGGCGGTCACTTGACGCGCGGAAGCCCGACGACAGGCATCGATGACGATCAGTAACTCCATGAGATGATCGTTCACCGGATGACAGACGGGCTGAATTAGATAGACATCACAGCCTCGAATCGACTCCTGAATCTGCACATATAGCTCGCCATCGGCGAAGCGCTTGCGTACCATCGGACCGAGATCGATTCCGAGGTAACGGGCCACTTCTTGAGATAGCGGCAGGTTGGCAGACCCAGAGAATAGCCTTAATCGATTGTTATCGACAACAGAGAGTAAGGAAGGCTGAAGCGATAGAGTTGCAGAACGGCTCACAGCGAACCCTCGACGGCACATTAGTTTAAGGCAATATTATCATTGCAACCGCCGATTTGTTCGGGAATTTATGGGGTTTGGGGGATATTTTCAAGAGAATCTCAGATTGGATCGCTCTGAAATACTTTCATAGTCGGGGTTTGAGTGAATTTTTGAGTTAATCTTAAGTTGAGCGATTTTTGGCCTGAGCTGGGTCAATCACGGCGATCGCCCCCCCGATAACCCCCTCTCCCCAAAGGCAGTACAATGGATGGGTGACCCCCAGCACAATTTATCGATAGGAGCCAGCCTCTCCGCGTCTTATGCTCGTTAGTGATGATTTATTGCTGTATTACCAACGGTGCGATCGGCGGGCATTTTTAGATGTGTTCGGTGACTCGGGCGATCGAGATCCCCTCGATGACTTTTTGCTCAAGCTGCGTCAGGATAGCCGCTGTCATCGTCAGGAGGTCTTAGCTCAATATGACTATCACCGCCCCCATTGGTCGGGCGATGATTGGTATGGCGCGACTCAGGCGACGCTGGAGTTGATGGAACAGGGGGTTGAGTCGATTTATCGCGGTGTTCTCTCGGCTCCTTGGCTTCCGGGAGTTCACCTGCTCTCGAAACCCGATTTATTGGTTCGCCATCCGGGATCCTCCCAGTTTGGAGATTGGATATATGTTCCCCATGATATTCGCTTCGGAAAACGCCCCAAACTCGATTATCAGATTGTTGGGGCGTTTCATGGGTTAGTCCTGTCGCTGCTACAAGGAGTTTGGCCAGACACGACGGAGCTGGTGTTACGGGGTCGTAAGCCTCACGCGGTGGATTTCCCGAAACGAGTCCCGGAAATGCAGCAGCTTCTCTATGACTGTATTGTCACGTTACGCGGATCACAAACGCCGGAGTTATTTTTGTCGCGGCAAAAATGCAATCTCTGTCACTGGTATAGTGCTTGTCATCAGGTCGCTGAGTCCGAGCGTCATTTATCGTTGATTCCGGGGGTCACGCCGAGTCGTTATGACCAATTGCAAGGGATGGGGATCACGAGCCTGTCCAGCTTAGCTAACGCGCCGCGATCGCAGTTAAAGATGGCTTTCGGGGCGGAGGCGGGAAATCAACTGGCCCAACAGGCCATGGCCTCGTATGAACAACAGCCCTTATTGCGAGATGGTGCGATGACTCATCTGCTCGCATCCCCAGGAAATCACTGGTTAGCGGCTCCCCATCCGGCGATCGAAATCCATTTTGATATCGAAGCCGAACCCGATTTAGACTTAGATTTCCTGCTGGGGGCGTTGGTGATTGACCATCGACATCAGAGTCAGACCTATTATGGATTTATGGCTAAAAATCCTGAGGAAGAAGGCAGGATTTGGCAGCAGTTTTTAGCTCTAATGGAATCCTACCCGGACGCGCTAATTTTTCATTTTTGTGATTACGAAGTTAAAACAATTCAACGACTGGCGCGGCTGTATAAAACCCCGAAATATCGCTATCAAGCGCTCGTTAATCGTTGTGTCGATATTCATTGGTGGGTGACCCACTCAAGCATTCTCCCGGTGGAAAGTTACGCCCTCAAACCCATTGCTCGTTGGCTGGGGTTTCACTGGCGCAATCCTCAAGCCAATGGCGCCCAATGTATTTGTTGGTACAACGAATGGCTCACGGATCAAGATCCCAAGTGTTTAGAGGCGATTCTGGAGTATAACGAGGATGATTGTTGCGCAACCTATGAACTCAAAACTTGGCTATATCAGTTCCTGAAGCCTTACTACCTTGGGGCGATTGGCCAGGATTTAGCCATGAAGAACGGCTGATTGATCATTGACAATCAAGAATGAACAAGTCGCGATTCTCCCTCGAAGATGAGCGAGTCTCAATTGTCAGCCAGGGTGAGCGATTGACAGGTAACTCCAGCAAAGCCGATCGCCATTTTGGGGGAGGGGGTGTGATTTTGATCATATGCAGTCCCCGACTTTAACAATACCATAGGCCCTAGACACTGGCCTTAGTATCTCGGTCTGCCCCGTTACACCCGCTCTTAGGGACATGGTAAACCACCCCATCTTCTGCTCCGATTCCACCGACTCGATCCCCGATATCGAGTATTTCAACACTATGTCCGATCCAATTGACCCGCAACCCTCTCCCGCTCCTGTCTCCGAAACCTTGATGCAGGATATCTCCTGGGAAGTTCTTGTTCAGCTCATTACCAGCACCGCCGCCGTCACCGGACGGGATTACTACCCCGTTCTCGCAGAACAGCTAACAGCAGCCCTTGATGTCAAATATGCCATTATCGGCGAGATTTGCCAATGGGACAGCAAGGGACCGCAACGGGTGCGATCGCTGTGTTTCTGGGACGGTCAAGGAGCGGTCGATAACTTCGAGTATGATCTCAGCGGGACCCCTTGCGGCCAACTATTAGAACAGGCCAGTAACTCTGACCAAGACTTGAGCTTCTGTTGCTTTCGGGAGGAAGTGCAACGGTCCTTTCCTGATGACGTTAACCTCACCAAACTTGAGGCGGAATCCTATCTGGGGGTGGCGTTGCTCGATCCCGAAACCCATCAACCGATTGGCCATATCTGTATTTTAGATGACCGTCCCCTCTCAGAACAAAAGCGTCAGCAAGCCGAAATTGTCCTCAGCGTCTTAGGGACACGAACCGTCGCCGAACTGAAGCGAGAACAAGCCGAACGACGGGAAGGGGAGAAAATCAAACAACTTGAATCTGCTTTAGCCGAATTACAATACACTCAGTCAAAATTAGTTCAAATCGAGAAAATATCCAGTTTAGGGCAGTTAGTGGCTGGGGTCGCTCATGAAATCAATAACCCCCTCGGTTGTATCACCGGAAATCTGGTTCATACCGCCGATTACGCCGCCGATCTCCTGGAACATTTAAGCTTATATCAACAACATTACCGCCAAACTCCCCCAGAACTAAGCGAACATGCTGAGGACATCGATATTGATTATCTCAAGGAAGATTTCCCGCTGATTGTCGATTCCATGAAAGTCAGCGTCGATCGCATCCAAGAGATTGTCTCCTCCCTACGTCAATTTTCACGACTCGATGCCGAAGAAACCCTCTGTGATGTCCATGAAGGGTTAGATAGCACCTTGGTGGTATTACGACATCGCCTCAAAGCCAATTCCGAACGGCCCGAAATTAAGGTCATGAAGGATTATAGCGAGCTTCCCAAAATTCCGGCCCGGCCCGGACAACTCAATCAGGTGTTTATGAATCTCCTTAGCAACGCCATTGACGCTGTCGAAGAAGGAAATCAAGGCTTAAGTTATAGCAAGATTCAAGAAAATCCCAACATCATCGCCATTCGCACCCAATATCTACAAGATGACGAAGGCGATCGCATCGCCATTTGTATCGCCGACAATGGGGCCGGGATTTCCCTTGATGTCCAATCGCGACTGTTTGAAACCTTCTTTACCACCAAAGATGGAGAACGAGGAACCGGCTTAGGTCTATCCCTAAGCCGGCAAATTATTACCGAGAATCATGGGGGAAGCCTCACCTTTGACTCCACCCCCGGTCAAGGGACAGAGTTTATCATCGAATTACCCGTTTCCGCAGCTGACAAGGTTTAGAGATAACTGTGAGATAACTGTCCCTTCTTAACGGTTCAGGTTCACGCCAGCCTCAATCATTCATCAACACCTGTTGAAGAAACACCCACTTATCGGCGACTTCCTCAATGCGTTTGCTAGTGGGTTTACCGGCCCCATGGCCCGCCTTGGTTTCAATGCGGATTAACAGCGGCTTCTCCCCCGCATCGGCCGCTTGTAGGGCCGCCGCAAACTTGAAACTATGACCCGGAACCACGCGATCGTCATGGTCTCCCGTAATAATCAAAGTCGCCGGGTAAGCCGTCCCAGACTGGACCCGATGCAGGGGAGAATAGCCATAGAGGGCCTTAAACTCCTCCGCATCATCGGGGGACCCATAATCCGAACACCAGGCCCAGCCGATGGTGAACTTGTGGAAGCGCAACATATCCAACACTCCCACTTCGGGAATGGCCGCCGCAAACAAGTCGGGCCGTTGCGTCATACAGGCCCCCACCAACAAGCCGCCGTTACTTCCGCCACCAATGGCCAGTTTCTCAGACCGAGTATAGCCTTGGTCAATCAGCCATTCGGCAGCGGCGATGAAATCATCAAAGACATTCTGTTTATTCTCTTTAATTCCCGCCTGGTGCCAGGCTTCGCCATATTCCCCGCCACCCCGTAGATTGGGGATGGCCAGAACGCCGCCGAGTTCCATCCAGACAAGCTGACTGACGGAAAAACTCGGGGTGAGGGAGATGTTAAAGCCACCGTAGCCATAGAGGTAGGTGGGGTTGTTCCCGTTACAGACTAATCCCTGTTTGTGGGTGATAAACATGGGAATGCGAGTTCCATCTTGGCTGTGATAGAAGACTTGGCGGGTTTCGTACTCCTCTGGGTTAAAGTCCACTGTTGGCTGGCGGAAGAGGCGACTCTCGCCAGTAGTAAGGTCGTAGCGATAGAT
>NZ_JAWOCL010000226.1:0-16654 GCF_046483825.1 Sodalinema sp. | reverse complement strand
CGGACTGATCGATACGGTTTTCCGTCTCGTTATGTTCCCAGGCATAAATTTGTCAAGGGCTTTCAAACTGGCGACATCGTCAAAGCGATTGTCACTCGTGGCAAGAAAGTAGGAGAGTATCTGGGACGAGTTGCAGTCCGCTCTCAAGGTTCCTTCAATATCACGACCAATCAAGGGTTGATCCAAGGTATCAGCCACAAATACTGTAAACACATTCACAAAAAGGATGGTTATTCTTATGTCGCATAACGGGTTGTCCCCCTTTTCCTCCCAACACCAAACGGATTACCGTTATGGTGTGGGTCTCCAAGGGGGTTGAGAGATGAATGGATGAAAGAACCCTATTCCCAATGCTTACAGGTTGTTGCCCTCAATTTGTCTAGGGCTTTCATCAACTTTTTTGAGGGGAGGGCGGCTTATCCTCGCTTCAAATCAAAGCACCGTAATCAATCTATTCGTTATCCTTAGAATGTCTCTATCGTAGAAAATGGCATCAAGTTCCCTAAAATGGGGCTTGTTCATGCCAGACTACATCGACCAATTGAAGGGTCAATCAGAACCGTTACGGTATCCCTGAATGCCAAAGGCCAATACTTCGCCTCGGTCCTAGTCGATGATGGGAAAGATCTCCCAGAAAAAACGACTGAAGGGAAAGCGGTAGGTCTTGATTTAGGATTAACTCATTTTGCGATTACCTCTGATGGGTCTAAGTTTGATAACCCTCGCTGGTTGGCTAAACATGAGAAAAATCTAAGAGCCAAGCAAAAGCGATTGTCCAGAAGACAAAAAGGCTCTAACAACCGCAACAAAGCCCGCAAACAGGTCGCTGGGGGCCTACACAAAATCGCTCGATGCAGGGAAGACTTTCACCACAACCTGTCACGCAGGATGGTCGACGAAAACCAAGTCGTCGTGGTCGAAAATCTAGCCGTTAGGAACCTGGTGAAAAACCACTGTCTCGCCCAAGCCATCAGCCAAGTGGGATGGGGTCAGTTTTGCACCATGCTGAAATACAAAGCCGAGCCAGAAGGGAAAGTCTACCTCGAAGTAGACCGATTCTTCCCTAGCTCCAAAACCTGCAATGTTTGCCTAAATCAAGTCAGAAGCCTGACCCTTGATGTTAGGTTTTGGCAGTGCGAAAAATGTTAAACGCAACATGACAGAGATATCAACGCTGCCAAGAATATCATTAGATGAAGGACTGCGTATTTTATCCTCACCGGACCGGGGAGATCGCCTATCGCCCAGGTGTAAGACGAGATCGTAGAGGACGCAAGAAATCTACGGTCTCGCGGTCGGTTGGGTAGGAAGCCGACGGTGTAATCGAGCGATTCACCGTTCGGTAGTTCACTTATAAATTGGCATGACTCCCCGTTGCAGGCGATCCCAATAGTTCTGTAAATCGGCAGCCACTTCATTGGAGAGAATAACACCTCCCAACATATTGGGAAAGGCCATCGTTAGTAGCATCATATCGCTGAAATCCAAGACTGATCCCAGGTTGACCACTGCCCCAACAAAGACGCAAAGCACAAAAATGACGCGGTAGATTTGGGTTTGTTGGTCTCCAAACAGATACGTCCAGGCTCGCTCGCCATAGTAACTCCAGGAAATCATCGTCGAGAAAGCAAAGAGAAACACCGCTAGGGACAGCAGAATCGGAAACCAGCCAATCACGGTTCCAAAGGCTGCCGCTGTGAGGTCAACGCCGGTGCGATCGAGATCTTGGTAAACTCCGGTAATCACCACCACGAGGGCCGTCATATTACAGACGATCACCGTGTCAATAAAAGGTTCGAGAAGAGCCACAATCCCTTCCCGTACCGGTTCCTTGGTACGGGCCGCCGCATGGGCGATCGCCGCCGAACCAATGCCAGCTTCGTTGGAAAAGACGGCCCGGCGTATCCCTTGAATGAGAACACCGATGAAACCCCCTTCGACGGCTTTGGGGGTAAAGGCTCCCGAAATAATGGTGGCAA
This sequence comes from Sodalinema sp., assembly GCF_046483825.1. Taxonomy (NCBI): domain Bacteria; kingdom Bacillati; phylum Cyanobacteriota; class Cyanophyceae; order Oscillatoriales; family Oscillatoriaceae; genus Sodalinema; species Sodalinema sp. Next base: position 14,675 of record NZ_JAWOCL010000226.1, on the reverse strand, counting down.
AGGCACTGGGAACCTCGCTGATATTGGTCAGAATAATCCATAGGGCCGCCAGCACATACAGCAAACACATGGACGGGACAATGGCAGCGGCCACTGAACCAATGCGACGAATGCCACCAATAATCACCAGGCCCACCAGAAAGGCGAGGATTAATCCATAGGCCCAGTCAGAGATGGGGATAATATCGGAGACGGCCGAGAAGGACTGGTTAGCCTGAAACATATTGCCCCCACCGAGGGAACCACCAATGCAGAGAATGGAAAAAAGAACGGCTAAACCTTGCCCCAGGGGTCGTAGGCCTCGTTGGGCCAAGCCTCGGGAGAGGTAATACATGGGGCCGCCCGAGACGCGACCATCGGCAGATAGGGTTCGGTATTTCTGGGCGAGGGTGCATTCGACAAATTTACTGGTCATGCCGAAAAGTCCCGCCAGGGTCATCCAAAACACGGCACCGGGTCCCCCGGTTTGGACGGCGATCGCCACTCCGGCAATGTTGCCTAGGCCCACCGTTGCCGAGAGAGCCGCTGAGAGAGCCTGAAAGTGGGTGAGTTCTCCTTCTTCGTCGGGATTGTCATAATGACCGGCTATCACATAAAGAGCGTGTTTGAAGGCACGAAAGTTGATAAATTTCAGCCGCAGGGTGAAGAAAAGCGCCCCGCCAATCAGCCAAAGCACAATCAGGGGGATTCCCCCAAGGCTAAAAAAGAGCACCTGTGCCATGGCTGCCACTAGACCGCTAAAGATGCGATCGATCAAAGTCAGGATGTTCTCGGGGTTGTCGGTGGCTTCTTGGGCCGCTTCCTGGGCGATCGCCGCCGTGGGTAACGCCAGCAAGACGATAAATAGTAACCAACGTTGTCTCATATGGGGATGTTCCGCATCTTGCAACTAAATCTGAATTGGAGTTCACTCTACCAAATCTTCTGAGGATTGGGAGTTTTATAGCTCTGCGGCTTGCTGGTTGATCCCGGATGATGATGCGTCGGATTCATGAATCCTCAGACGGTATCATTTGAAACGATCCAATGATCTGAGGTGTGTGTTCGCGAATATCTAAGAAACCCTCTTCTGCTGAACCTGAGGTGGGTAGGCTCAAGCCAATCTGATAGTCCCCTGGAGGGAATATTACCGGAAGGGATAGGGATTGCTGATCGCGGATCGTTTTGCCCGCTTCGATGGGATCGTCTCCTAAAAATCCCTTGAGAATTGGACGGGGAATTGCCAGCAACACTCGGTTTCCTTGTTGAATACTGAGCGTAAAATGATGGTTGGAGGGAATCGATTTAAGAATATCCCAATAGAGAGTCAGTTCCAGGGATTCTCCTGGTTTTAGAGAGTCAGAGGCTAATGTATAGCCTCGCAACCGCAGCTCATCATTCCCAATAGACTCGATTGTTGAGGTGAGGGTTTGCATCTCTTCGGGGCGGGCAATTGGCCCTAGGTAAATCGAGGCGTAGTCAACGCCATTGAGTTGCACAACGTGCAAGGGATCTTGACGAGTGAAATAGTTAATAACCTCAGGACTCGGAATATTTCGCTGAATTTGATTAATATAAAAGACTAAAAAGTTGGCATTCCGTAACCAACGCTCCGCCCAAGATCCTCCTTGGCGAGGAACGGCCAACACTTCTCCCTGAGCATAAGGAGCCAACGCGGATCGATAGGGAACTGCAACGACTAAGTTTTGGGGGTTAGGTTGACGATTGAGCCACGCACCGACTCGATCTAACCCTTCACCATTGCCAATCATTAGGATGAATTTTGCGGTTTTTGTTCCCCCAAGAAAGGGGTTATGATAACTCATGTAATAGGGGAAATATGGATAAATTGTGATTATTTGAATGGCGAGGATGACTAAAACCAGGGTATTAAAGCTCAGCCAAGATTCTTGACGTATCCTGGATGTGATTTTGGGATGGTGGCGATTTATAGATTGTTTGAGTCGTTTAAGGATAATGAAGCTGGCGATCGCAGCGTTGAGGGTTAGGAAGGGAACAATGGGCAAAATATAGCGGTCGACCTTGTTTCCAGGGAGTGAGACTAGCCAGAGAAATGAGAGAATTAAGATGAAATTGGCAACCAGGTATTTTTGATAGATACCCCTGGGTCGCCAAGCGGGTACACTAGCCAGGAGAACAGAGATAAGGCTACTCAGTAGGAGCAGCGGCGAGAAGCGATAGAGAATGACGACAGGATAAAATAAGGCATTGATATGATCCTGCGATCGCCCTAGAAAGAAGAGACCTCCTCGCTGAGTTTCTCGTTGTAAGTCACTCGCCAGACGGTTGATGGTTTCCAGGGGAGCTACCCACATTGCGGGCCAAATCAAAATAAAGGTCACGACCAGACAGAACGTCCAAATCCCAATATCTTTGGCTTGTTCAGCGATGCCTTTTTTGGGAAAGATTGGCTGAAAATAATTGAGTTCGGTTAAGACGGCGATCGCCATCAAGCCTGGAAATAAAAGAATTGTAGTAGTTTTGGTGGCGATCGCCATCCCCATCGCTGCTCCTGAGAGAATTAAATAGGATTTTCCTGACGCTAATCGCCAATGTAAAAACAAGGCTAAAACACTGACTAAAATAAACCCACATTGCAACGAATCGGTAATTACTAAGCGTTGATATGCCAGAAACAATGGTTCAAACGCTAAAATAGAAATCCAAATAATTGCAATTTTTAGGTTAACCAACCGAACCACTAACCAAGACGATAGGGTAATCAAGGCTGAGGTAATCAACCCTTGAATAACACGAGTGAGAACATAGGATTCAATGGGAACGAAATTTTGCTCTCTCAAGAGGTAAATACAGCTTCGGACTGAGTCTGGCTCAAGGGTTAACTGAGGGGGAAACCAATGGTCAACCACACAGCCGAGGGTGATGCCGAAACCATCGACCCACATAGTTGGAACTCCGGGATGATGTTGATAATAGGTCTCCTGAAATTTCGCCAAATCCCCCGATAAGACTTGAGCAATAAACCCACTTCCCCGGAAGAACCAAAGGTTTTCATCAACATTAATGGGAACGTGAGAGAAGAACACTCGGGATAAGAAGCAGATTAAGAAGACAAGAACTAAAAATACCGTTGGCTTGAAGCGTTTTAAGAGTACCATGACTTCAGAATAAGGGTAGTATTTAAGGGGATTGTCGTCAGGAGTGGCGGTGGCTATACATCTACTGGCTACAGCAATTCTTTTAACCTCTCGTGGCTGTTTTAGGGAAAAGTTTGCTCATCACCTGAGTAGCTTTGGGTTTGAGAACCTTAATATCGAAACGGGTGATGTAGTGTGAGGCAAGTAGTACGAGAAGGGTGGCAATAGGAAAGATAAGGGTTCGGATTGTTGTTGAGCCTAAGTTGATGCCCAAAAGTAACCCATAGATTAAAGCGTAAACCGGTCGATGAAATAGGTAGACAGCATAACTAATTTTTGATAAGTACTCAATTGGTTGAGAAAATTTCAACATAAATGGAGTGACGAGGATTCCCAAGTTTATAAAAAATAATGCCCAGAGAAAAATGTAGGAATAAAATCTCAGATCTACCCAACCGATCAAGAAATTATGAGGACGAGTTATACTCTCGCTATCAATAACCCTAAAAAGCAAAAAAGCGACTATACCTAACCCCAGGGTGAATTTCATAGCATGGCGTTTTAAATACAAAAGATTGCTATCAAATCTACCTGCAATTACACCCGCCAGGAATAGTGGATAATTCATGATAATCCGATTTTCTACGAGGTGAATTGACTGGTGTTTTAGAACTATTTTAAGTAGAATTACCAGGGCAAAAAATAAGACATTCAGAATCAAGAAATTCTTGAATTTGAAGCGACTCATTAGAATAAAAAAGCCATAGTAAGTCACGAGAGCGCCAATATACCATAGGGTTGGAATATGGGAAATGTAACGACTTCTTAGAAATAACTGTAAACCGAAAAAGTGAGCGACTGTCGTAGCGGGTAATGGGGAAAAGTCCAAATTATGAAAAATTGACAGGACATGAAAGATGACAATAAACGTAAAAAGAGCCAACCAGTAAAGGGGGAAAATCCGAATTAATCTTTTTCGAAAGACCTCCCATCTTGTCCTCTTAGACTTTTTTTTGTTTTGAGAGCGTTGACAGAGAAACCCCGACAGACAGAGAAATAGGCCCACCCCAATGGGTCCCGGATATTTCATCAGTTCATTAACATGAGCCGACCAACCCAAATAAGCAGTCGAGTGACAATAGAGAACCAAGGCAATGGCCAGGACTCTCAAAAGGTCAAGTTCTAATAATTTTTGTTGCGATTGGGGAGACGGGGTCGGGTCATCAAGCGGTTTACTCTTAATCATCGCTGAGATATCCAAGTATTTTGTCCCAATATGGTCGCGATATTTGAGAATGTCAAGTGCTTGGATAAGAACTCAATTAAACGGATCTTCAGAAAATCGCGTGTAACTTGTTGCATTGGATGCCAGATTGGCGAACGGTGTTCAGCGAGCGACAGCCGAGCTGACGTTAAATAGTGAGTTGAATGAGAATAGAGAACGAGGCTAATCCCAATTACTCTGAGTAAATCGAGTTCAAAAATGCTTTGTCTTGATGCTTGAGCTGCCATAGAAAGCACAAAACGCCTGTGACGCTGGTTGATGGACAGTATGGGCTATTCGGTTCTCTCCCAAGATGCTCGCAATTTTGGGGAATGTCAAGAGACTCCCCCCGAAATAAACCGTACTCTCCTCAACCTCCATAGCGGTGGTGTATGCCAATCAAGGCAAACCCCCCTGTTTTCCCGGAAAACAGGGGAGTTTGCCTAAAGATTGTCAATGTCATTTAACTCATGGCTTTGGGACAGAGCCAATCTTCAGGAATCCCTGACGGCCAACCGCGTTTCATGGCTTCTAAACAAACACCATGAATGGTTAGTTGACAGTCTAAGAGATGGAATCCCTCTTTGTTGGTTGTTTTGACACCAATTTTTAAGACAGAATCGCTCTTAAACTCGATTGTTTTATTGCATTTTACACAGACTAAATGATGGTGATGATGAGGATAGGGCTGATTGATTTCATAATGCTTATGCCCTTCGGCCAGTTCTAGCTCTCGTAATAATCCCAGATGAGTCATCAGCTTCAGCGAGCGGTAGACCGTTGAGAGGCTGATTTTGCGCTGCTCCTGACTGCTTTGGAGCTTGTGATGGAGTTCTTCAGCACTCAAATGTTCTCCTTTGGGCAGTTGCTGAAAAATTTTGAGAATTTCCTCACGCTGAGGTGTCAACCGCAGTCCAAGTTGGTTGAGTTCCGCTTTAAAAGCTTCGCTATTATAAGCGTACATTGTTCCTAGATTTTAAGTTATATTTCTTACTCTTTATGGTAGTTCTTCTAAGAGCTAATGTCAACAATCTGAGCCTTATTGAGAACTTATGGCTATAAGCCTCTGTTGATTATCATTCCCAAAAACGACCCACCCCCAGACTGAGTTAAATCTGGGGGTGGGCTGACAAGCCTTGTCGGGTTTGAGCGGGAGCTAGCCGCCGTTAAACTTCTAATTCTTCGAGCATTAGCTTAGAATGACGTAATTTGGGGGGAACGGGAATAGGATAGTCGCCCGTGAAACAGGCTGAACAGAATTGACTGGGATCTTGTTCGGTTGCAGCTAACATTCCTTCCCAACTGAGATAGGCCAACGAATCGACGCCAATTTGGGCGGCGATTTCCTCGACAGATTTGGTGGCAGCAATCAGTTGTTTCTGATCATCGGTGTCAATGCCATAAAAACAGGGGTGGGTGACGGGAGGGGAGGAAACTCGCATATGAACTTCCTTGGCGCCTGCATCCCGTAAGGCTTTGACCAATTTGCGGCTAGTGGTTCCCCGAACAATGGAGTCATCGACAATAATCAACCGTTGACCATCGAGGACATCTTTGAGGGGATTTAACTTCATGCGGATGCCCGACTCTCGCATATGTTGAGTCGGTTGAATGAAGGTACGCCCGACATAGCGATTTTTGATCAGTCCCTCAGCGTAGGAGATTTTGGAGGTTCGAGAATAGCCGATGGCGGCGGGAATGCCCGAGTCGGGAACGCCAATGACGAGATCGGCATCGACGGGGGATTCTTCGGCTAAGACATGGCCAATCCGCATCCGATAGCTATAGAGACTTTCATCGTTCATCATGCTGTCCGGACGAGCGAAGTAAATCATCTCGAAGACACAGAGTTTTGGGGTTGGGTCTTGGCTCCAGCGTTGGGATTGTAATCCGTCAGCATTGGCAAACACCAGTTCTCCGGGGTTGACGTCGCGCAGGTAGCTGGCGCCGATGATGTCAAGTCCACAGGTTTCTGAGGCAAAGACGTAGTAGTTGGGGTTGGTGTCTAGGTTGCCGATGACGAGGGGGCGCACTCCATGAGGATCTCGGGTGGCAAAAATCCCGATGGGTGTGCCGATCACCAGACTGAACGCACCTTGACATTGTCGCAGTGAGGTTTCGATCGCCTGATGCCAACTTTTGCCTGCATCGACTTCTGAGCCAATTAAGATGGCGATCGCCTCGGAGTCACTGGTGGTGACACAATTACAATTGCGACGTTCGAGTTCTTCTCGTAGGTCACGAGTATTGACGAGGTTACCGTTGTGGGCCAGGCTTAACGTTCCGAGGCGCGTTGGCACTAGGGCCGGCTGAGCGTTTTGCACATGACTCGAGCCGGTGGTCGAATAGCGGTTATGACCGACGGCCATGATTCCGGGCAATTTCTGAAGCGTCGTCTCGTTGAAGACCCGTGAGACGAGGCCCATTTCTTTGTGACAGTAAACCTGGCTATCTTGATCAAAGGTCGCAATCCCTGCTGACTCTTGTCCACGATGTTGAAGGGCATAGAGTCCGAAGTACGTTAGTTTGGCAACATCTTCATCGGGGGCATAAAGCCCAAAGACGCCACAGGCCTCTTCGGGTTTGTCGGGTTGCAAGTCATCATGGAAGTGGGAAGGATTGGACATCATTGATTGAGAACCGTTCCTAAGTATGGGGCTAGTTAAGGGAAATTGTTGACAGGGGTGCAACGGATCGAAGCACCGGGTCGTGGCCGACTACCTACAATGTATCGTTTTGTCGGACGGCAAAACGAGGAAATTGGGGTGAGGCTAAAATTAATCCTGTCTTAATTTAACCGCAATTTGTACTTAATTGAAGGTCGAGTTCTCGTCTCGCAGATGGGGTAGGACTGAATCATCGAGTCAACTTCGAGCTAAAACGGGGTGCGATCGCCCCCAAAGACGCGATCGCACCCCGACCCATATGACGAGACATTCTCCCCCGTTCGAGTCTGTTATCAGACGTATCAGGAAGCAATATCAAACAATCCAGTCAATTTACAGTGCGCCAGCACTTTGTAAACCTAAAATCACCCCAACGCCAAGAATATGTCCAAAACTGGTCGTTGCCAGAATGGCGGGAATGCCAAAGCCACCGAACAGATTGGGGGAGGGGGCCTGAGGACCGACGCTAGGATATTTAATTGAGTATTTGCCAATGGCAATGGCGAGAATATTACAGACGACCATGACAATGGCGATGTTGGGACTCCAAGCCGATGTGGTGGGGGTCAGAGCGAAGATAAGGCTGTTGAGCATAAGAAGAATCTGAATTTTGGATTAAACTGTGGTTTCAACGATGGATGACGGCGATCGCAGGGTAACCCCCCGCATGAATACCTCATCGCCTTTCTTTCCTACCAGATTTCCTGAGATATCGACCGATTTTGTTGCAGGAATTTACATTAGGATTGCCTTTTCTGGAGACTCGGGCCAGACGGATTGAGCGATCGCACGACAGTCAACCTCGCGCTACAGTCAACAGAGATACCCCGACACCTCGGAAACGCGAACCCCTATGCTCATGCCATTTAACGCTCTCGTTGCCGGAATTCGCCTCGCGGCCATGGCCGTGATGCTACCCCCGTTAACCGCCACGGCGATCGAAACCCCAATCCAAACCCCATCCTCAGACGTACCCCTAGTCAGTCAGGGAGTCAGTCTGGAGGATGATTCTCCTCTCGAATCTGTCCCTTGGCAACTCAGCCGCTGGAACGGTAATCCTCTAAACTCGGAACTCCCCGCTATTGACCTTGAACTTAACCGAGATACCGTTAACGGTTCCGGCGGATGTAACACCTATTTCGGCAACCTGAGTCATTACCAAGGACAACACCTACGGTTTGGGGCAATTGCCAGTAGCCGCCGCGCCTGCGAACCCGTGGTGATGCAGCGTGAAACTCAATATCTACAAGCCTTAGCAGGAGTGCATAAATATAGGATTGATCCTGATGGGAACCTCGGGTTGGCCTATCACTCTGACTCAGAAACTGGAACCTTAGAATTCACTCAAATCAATGATACCCAATGAAGGACAACCTTAAACAGTTTTTTAAATGCTTAAATGCCCGTTTATCTCATGAAATTGTTGCCAAAGTTTTCCTAAGTATTATTGTAATTGAGGTGATCATCCTCATTCCTTCCTATTTTCGACGACAACAGGAGCTTTTAAGGCAGCTTGAAACCACATCGGAAACAGCCGTAGATTCCCTCATTCGTGTGGCTGAAGAGGGCATCACCGATAAACAGGAATTGTTAGCCAGTTTAGAGTTATTTAGTCAAGACCCCTTAATTACAGGCGTTTCCCTCTACCGGATCGATGGAACTTGGCTGGGAACATTTGGGGAAGTTCCCGAACTGGTGTTTGAGGATATTTCTCAACTCAGCCGTGGCATTCAGGAACGCTCCTGGCAGGGCGATCGCTATGATGTCGCCCGAGTTATTCGGAAAATGGACATGCCTTATCTTCTTATTGTGCGGCATGATTCGAGTTCTGTTCAACGAGAACTATTCGAGTTTACAGCTCGTATTGCGGGGTTAGTATTATTGATTTCTATTGTGGTCACCGGCTCGACTTTTTTGATTATTCAGCAACAAGTCATTACGCCCCTATTACAGCTACGGGATGACTTAACCTTAGCTGGCGAAGCCTTGAGTGAAGGTCGGCCCCGACCTCAGTTTTTATCATTCAACTCATTAAATGCTCAACATTATAATGAGTTAGGGGAGACGATTATTAGCTTCTCAAAAATGTTTGATCGCGTTGATGCAGAAATTAACCGTCGTCAGATTGCCGAAGTAAAACTAACCCAAAAAGCTTTTGAGCTAGAGGAAACCTTAGCCAACTTAAAGGATACACAATTACGCTTAATTCAAAGTGAAAAAATGAGTGGTCTAGGGCAATTAGTGGCAGGAGTTTCTCATGAGATCAATAATCCAACCACATTTATTCAAGGAAATTTAACAATTTTAGAAACCTATTTCAAAGATATCATCGAGATCTTAACCACCTATGAACATCTCGACATTTCTCAAAATCCTAAAATCAAGGAATTAAAAGATGCCTTAGATTTTGATTATATCCTCGAAGATATCCCCAAATCGATTCAATCGACAAAAGTGGGTGCAACTCGAATTGCCACGATTGTTGAAGCCTTACGAAATTTTGCCCGTTTAGATGAATCAGAACGAAAAACGGTCGATATTCTTGATGGACTAAAAAACACCATCATACTGTTAGAGTCTCCCTTAGAATCAGCCAAGATTCAGGTCATCCAAGACTATGAAGCTTTGCCGAAACTAGACTGTTATCCCGGCTTACTGAATCAGGCATTCTTAGCGATTTTAAATAATGCAATTGATGCTCTACAGGAACGTGGGAATTTAGAAAACAGTCCGTTAGACGCGCCCCAATCTTGCCGAAAACTGACCGTGAAAGCCCGCTATAACGCGGCGATCGCCCAGATTAACATTACAATTGCCGATAATGGCCCAGGAATTGCGCCGGACGTCCAGCGCAAAATGTTTGACCCCTTTTTTACCACGAAGCCAGTGGGCCAGGGAACGGGGTTAGGGTTGGCGATCGCCTATCAGATCATTGTCCAAGATCATCATGGCGATCTACAGTGTGAATCAACCCCAAACCAAGGCACAGCCTTTCAAATTTCCCTACCCCAACCCCCAAGCCAAGGTGATAGCAATTAGCCGCCTCTTACCGTCTTCCCACCATGCCATTTCTTTTCAGCAACCCCCAGCCTATCCAAGCCATGATTATCGGTGCCAATCGTGGCATTGGCCTCGGATTTATCCGTCATCTCCTAGCCGATACACGAGTGGGAACCCTCTATGGAACCTATCGCCATCGCGATCGCGCCCAAGACTTACTACAACTAGCACAATCGGGGGGCGATCGCCTCATTCCCGTACAACTCGACGTTAGCGAAGAATCGCAACTAGCCCAATGGAGTCAAACCCTCAGCCAACAAGAACAATCCCTGCATCTATTGATTAACTGCGTAGGCGTTCTCCATGACGGAGACCAGATGCAGCCTGAAAAGAGTTTACGGCAAATCGACGGCGATCGCCTCCTGCAATACTTCCGAATCAATAGCATTCCTAGTATTCTCCTAGCGAAACACCTGATGCCCCTATTTCGCCATAACCAACCCAGCGTTTTCGCCAGCATCTCCGCCAAAGTCGGCAGTATTGGCGATAACGATCTCGGGGGTTGGTATGGCTATCGCGCCTCCAAAGCCGCCCTCAATATGCTGATGCACACCACGGCGATCGAATATAGCCGCCGTTGTCCTCAAACCTGCGTCGTCTGTCTGCATCCAGGAACCACCGACACCGACTTATCCAAACCCTTCCAACGCAACGTCCCCCCCGGAAAACTCTTCCCCGTCGAGAAAACAGTCCGTCAACTCATGCAGGTGATTGAAGATCTCAACCTCGATCACAGCGGTCAATTTTTCTCCTGGGATGGAAGCCAACTTCCCTGGTAACAGATGCCTGATATCAAGCAAGGCAAGAAATGATACCCTGAATCCAGACCCATACGAGGAGAAAACAACCGTGGCAAAACCGCCCGCAGCAACCGATAAAGGTTTTGGTCAACCTAGCCCATCCGGCAAAACATCGACCCGTAAACAGCCCGCCTCAAGCGGGGGGAACTTCGGCTTTACCCCCAAAGCCGAAGTTTGGAACGGTCGCCTAGCCATGTTGGGCTTCCTAGCCGTCATCCTGACGGAACTGATTACCCACAAAGGGATTCTCGCCTTTTGGGGCTTACGCTAAGTCCTCGATTCGCCCTTGACATGGCGGATCTCAATTTCCGTATGAACATTCCCACGGGGGAGAAAATCAGCCCGAAGAGTGACCTCTAAGGGGTCACAGGCCGCCACAAAATCATCCAAAATTTGATTGGCGGACTCCTCGTGGGAAATGTAGCGATCGCGATAACGATTGATATACAGTTTCAACGCCTTCAACTCCACCACCGTCTCATCAGGACAATAGACGAGGTGAATGGTGGCAAAATCAGGATAGCCCGAAAACGGGCATTTACAAGTAAACTCGGGTAAACTGATGCGAATCTCATACCGCCGTCCTGGACGGGGATTGGGAAAGGTAATCAGTTGACCATCCTGAATTTCCCGTTCGCCATACTTCATCGCCGAAGCATCAGGCGGGTTCGTCGGATTCGGCGGACGTTGTGAATCGTGCATTCTCTGTGATGGTAAATTATCCGTGGTGGTCGCTGTTGGAGTCGAGAGTTCCAGCTTTAAACCGAATTTCCCCCTAAGAATAGCAAGCAACCCATGCAACATCCAAACCCTCACGGTTCCGGCAATCCCAACGGCCAATCTCCCTCAGTTCCCCTCACCGTTTATCGGGAACTCGCGGCTGAGTTGCAAGCCACCCAAGCCATGCTGGACTCTCTCCATGCCCAAAATCAACAACTGAGCCAAGAAAACCAGAGCCTATCCTACCAGAACCAACAACTCTTGAGTGAAGTCCATAACGTCGTTAACTCGGTCTTCACACTGCGACAAGTGGCCAACTCCCTCGAACCTTCCAACAACGCCGCTGAAATCTCACCCCACAACAGCAGCAATCCCCGACGCAGCGAGGCCCTTCCCCAACTCGATCGCCCCCAAACCGATCCCACCCCAGTCAACCGATCTCAAGACCCGGATTCAGCCAGGGACTTACCCCCCTTGTATCCTCATCAAACCTCTAGTCCAACATCCAACCCAACATCCAACCCAACATCCAACCCAACCCCCAACCCAGCCTCCCCAACCCCCTCACCTCGTCCCCGGTTTTCCACCGTTGAATTTAACGCCATCAGCGATGAGTTCTCGACGAAAGGGGGACTCTGGCTCTTAGTGGCCATTTTTGCCATTGTCATCACCGCGTTCGGAGCTGGCTATTGGTTCATGCGTCCCATTTATGAGCGACTGCTGCAACAACAACCCCAACAACAACCCCAACAACAACAACCCCAACAACAACAACAATACTTCCCGAACTAAGGCGATCGCAGTTGAGTGGGTTCCGGTCAGCGTCAAGGAAGGGGTCCAAACCTCACCTTGAGCGATTCCGGGACACCTTCTACCCCCCGATGGCTAGCGAACCTCTTGTCGTCTTCCGTCCGGTTCCCTTCTGTTTCCTCTTCCCTTTGGCCTCTTGCCTTTTGCCGTCTTCTTCCCCCATGTCTTCTTCGACCCCTCTCTGTTCTTTTATTATTGTCAACTATAACGGCGTTCACTATCTACACTCCTGTCTCGAAGCCGTCTATGGACTCGATTACCCACGCGATCGCCTCGATGTAATTCTCGTCGATAATGGGTCTCAGGATGACTCTCTAACCGTTGTCGAACAAGACTTTCCCGAGGTTCGTATTTTTGGCAATCACCGCAACAACTTCGCCGGGGCCTTGAATTTAGGCATTCAACAGTCCCAAGGCGAGTATATTGCGTTTCTAAACAACGATGCCCAGCTTCATCGAGATTGGTTAAAAAACCTGCTACCCGCGTTGCAATCCTCCAATCAAACTTCTCATCAAACCGGGGCGAAAATTGGCGCTGTGGCGGGTAAAATCCGCTTTTTGGATGGACGCATCAATAGTGTCGGCCATCGTCGCCTGAGGAACCATTACTGGGCGGATATTGGCTATGGGGAAGCCGATCACGGTCAGTATGATAAAGCCAAAGACGTTGAGGGACTCTGTTGGGCGGCGACCCTATTTCAACGGGATTGTTTGCAAGATGTGGGAGAAATCGATGAAGATTTTGTCATGTATTTTGAGGATGTAGAATACTCAAAACGCTGTCGCGATCGCGGTTGGACATTTCGCTATATTCCTGAAGCGATCGTCGATCACCAAGTCGGAGGATCGAGTACCGGCTCAGTTTTAACCGAGTATTTTTGCAACCGCAATCGCTTTCTCTATTTAGCAAAACATGAACCGGAACAGTTAATCAATGCCCTCCCTTCATCGGTATTTTGGATTGAACAGCATTATGATTTACTCTATGATTGCTTGCCTATTATTTTCAAGAAATTACTAGAAGAAAATAGCAACGATGTCGTTGATTCTATCCTGCCTAAACTTTGTCAAAACCTCGAAAAAATCTACGGTTCTCGGGATATTGACAAAGTTTTAGCACGACTCGAAGTTATCTTAAACTATCGCAAACCCACGTTAGCTATTTATGATAATGCGCTGCACTTTATTGGCGGCGGACAACGCTATCTAGCAACCTTAGCCTCTATTTTACAAGATAGATTTGATATTACCTTAATTGGCGATCGCCCCGTCACACGGGAACAACTCGAAAACTGGTATGGATTGGACTTATCCCACTGTCAAATTCGCATCATTCCCTTGCCATTTTTCGATAAACGAGGTTCAGACATCATCGACGCAACTTGGGTCACCGCCGAAACCCCAAACCCATTTGAGGCGATCTCCCTAGCCAGCAAAGAGTATGACATTTTTATTAACGCTAATCAAGTTACAAAAGTCACACCCTTAGCCCCTGTTTCTATCTTCTTTTGTCACTTTCCAGATACTCATCGTGAAGCCTATTTTGCCGTTGATCGCTACAGTTTGCTCGTTGCTAATAGTCAGTACACCCAGCGATGGATTCGCAAACGTTGGCGGCTAAATCCCACCACATTACTCTATCCCCCAGTCCAAATGCAGCCGCCAGAGTTGCCGAAAGACAAAGAAACCCTCATTTTATCCGTGGGACGATTTGAGCCTGGGGGGACGAAAAAACAGCAAGAGATGATACAAGCCTTTCAACGACTGTATGCGGCGCATCCTCAAGTTATGCAGGGTTGGCGGCTAGTTTTAGTGGGAGGAAGTGGCAAGAAAAATAGCTATTTACAAGGATTAGAAAAACAAATTAAGCAAGCGCAAATCCCCGTTACCCTAGAAACAAATGTATCTTTAGAACGGTTGCAGATTCTTTATCAAAAAGCAGCGATTTTCTGGCATTTATGTGGTTTAGAAGAAACCCATCCCGAGCGATTTGAACATTTTGGCATGGCGACCGTCGAGGCGATGCAAAATGGCTGTATTCCAGTGGTGTTTCGGGGTGGAGGACAACCGGAAATTGTGGACGGGGAGTCGGGGATTTTGGTGGAGTCTCTCGACGAGTTGGTACAACAGACCTATGATCTCTGTTGCCAACGAGAGAGTCAACCCGAAGCCTGGGCGGGGCGACAAGAGGCGGCCCGCCAGCGGGGCGCCTGTTTTGATGGTGAACGGTTTAAAGAGGGGGTGTTGCGCCTTTTTGA
>NZ_JAWOCL010000149.1:0-2894 GCF_046483825.1 Sodalinema sp. | reverse complement strand
GCGGCTAAAGCCGCTTGAGTCGGTTTTCCTCTCCGCGATCAATCACGGAGCTTCCAACCCTCCCAGGAGTTTTACGTGACTCCAAGAGTCGGGGTGGGGTGAAACCGACCCGTCTTGGGTTCCTGTCTAGCCTGGCTTCGGGAAACCTCACACCTCTTATGTCATGAATCGGGGATGGAGGTCCGTCTCTGTCCCTATTTTCTATTCTTTCGTTCCGTTTTTGTTCTCCGTTTGGAAAATTGCCGTGTTTGCTACTCAAGAGCCTCGGATTGCTTCTCCTGCTGTTCAACTGCGTCCGTTCCGTCAGCGGAGTTTGATCCCGTCCCAAGCTGATAGTCTCTGGAAAATTACGGCTGGTGTTGTGCGTAGCCTCACCTGGACTGATGCGGGAACGCCAATTAGTTTGGGGTTGTGGACTGTCGGAGATGTCGTTGGGGTGGCTTTGTCTCGGGTGACCCCCTATGAACTCGAATGTCTGACGGATGTGCAAGTTCAGGCGATTCCGCGATCGCATTGGCGGTCAATTACAGACCAGTTAATTGATCATGCTCAAGAATCGCAACAGCTTCTTGCTATTTTGCGTCAAGAACGCATCCGCGATCGCATCTTAGCCTTTTTGCAATGGCTCTCTTACAAATTCGGTCGTGAGAGTGCTAACGGTCGCGTGATTGAGCTAAAACTCTCCCATCGGGCGATCGCCGAAATCCTGGGAACCTCCCGTGTCACCGTGACTCGGACTCTCGGCCAACTTGAGGAGGAAGGACTGATGCAACGGACTCGGGACCATTGGATTCTCAGCCATGACGTTTTAATGCCATAACTATCCACAACTATAAAAATATCTTGGCAATAATTGTTGAGATAGGCATTCGTTAACCGCGACTTTGTCCGGTACAGCTTCTGTGGCAAGATACATAACGTACGGTCGGTAAGTCCTATGATAAAATCGTCCGTCGTTTTTGTTGGGAACTATAGAGCAAACACATGTCAACGATTGAAGTCGGCAGTCGCGTCCGCGTCAAAGAATCTGTCATTGTCTACCATCACCCCGAACATCGCAACCAACCGTTTGACATGAAAGGGAGCGAGGGAGAAGTCCTAAACGTGATTGAAGAGTTGGACGGAAAGCCGATTAGTGCCAATCTTCCGGTTCAAGTGCTGTTTTTGGTGGGTAAGAAGAAATTACGCGCCCATTTTCGTCCCGACGAAGTTGAGGCGGTCTCCTAAATCTCTTCTAACCTCATGTCGCCCTTGAACAATCAGAGCGTTGGCGGAATGGCGGTAACGTTTCATTACCCCGCCGCCAGCGATCAGCCTTTAGCCTTGGCGGTGTTCCTGAAAGGATTAAACGTCGCCCCGAGCCATTATTCCTACTATGCCCAACGTTTGGCACAGTATGGCTTTGTGGTGGCCTTACCCGACCCCGAAACTCGTTTACCTCGACGGGAGGAGTTGTTTGCGGCCACAGGGCTAGTTGCGGACGTACAGGCGACCCTACGACGGGAAACCCAAAATCCCCAGTCGCCCCTCTTTGAACGGGTTAATCCCGAGAATGTGGCTCTGTTAGG
Source organism: Sodalinema sp. (assembly GCF_046483825.1). Classification (NCBI taxonomy): domain Bacteria; kingdom Bacillati; phylum Cyanobacteriota; class Cyanophyceae; order Oscillatoriales; family Oscillatoriaceae; genus Sodalinema; species Sodalinema sp. The sequence continues at coordinate 1,326 of NZ_JAWOCL010000149.1, read as the reverse complement.
TCATTCTCAGGGAGGGATTGTGGGACTCGATGCGGTGGTGAATGCGTCAGCCGTCTCCTTTGCTTCGGGGGATTATAGTTTACCGCCTCAATTGAAAGCAGCGGCGTTTTATGGGAGTTTGTTGGATGTTGAGTTGGATCTAGAAGGCGACGGCGATCGCCCCCTCAATAGCCAAGGATTGCCTCTGGCCCTCATGGCGGGGAGTCGTGATAGTCTTATGCCGGCCGCCGAGGTCCGGGGAACCTATACAAGGCTGGCTACGCCGCCTAAACTCTATTTAGAGCTAGAAGGGGCCAACCATTACGGAATTACCAATGTCAATAATCCCCCTCAGGCCCCGTTAGATCCTCGTTTACCAGATTTACCTCAAGAGATTGCCCTCGATACCCTCGCTCGTTGGAGTGGGGTGTTTTTGCGGGCCTGGGTGCTTGAGGATGCGATCGCCCGAGACTATCTCAGGCAGATGTTAGGGACAATAGATCCCGTTGTCTCTCTGCAAGGAGAATTTTGAAAGTTAACCTTATTCACAGTTAGGGATGTTTGAGCCAGGAAAAGATTTCAGCGGCACTTAAATTGAGGGGAGGGATGGGGTCTGGAATCGGTAGACTGGCCTCGCTATTCTGGAAGACTTGTGGCTGTTGCCCAGCGGGATAGACCAAAATGGTTTGACTGCTCGGATCGATGAGCCAACCCATCTCAGTTCCATAGTTGAGACTATGCAGGATTTTATCAGTGACAGGAATTGTGGCTTGATTCGGAGAGAGGATTTCGATGAGCCAATTGGGAGCGAGGTTAAATTGATTGGCCACATTGCCTTGCTCATCGGTTGGAATGCGGTCCCAGGTGAAAATACCGATATCGGGGACAATGACGCGATCGCCAACGATACAGCGTATTTCAGTGTAGGCCCGGGCAATCTTTTGCCGTTTGGTGGCGGCATTAATGGTTTCGGTTAAATCCACCTGCAAGGTGCTGTGTTGTCCTTGAGGCATCGGTTTTTGGGTGACTCGCCCTTGCTTATATTCGCTGGCGGGTTGAGTTTCTGGGTATTGTAGGAATTCTTCGAGGGTTAGGGATTTCTCGTCAAGTCTGACCATGGGGGACTTCAATCATACCGGGGGTTAACAGGAGTGGTTGCGCTGGTCTTAATTCTTAATTCTTAACTTCTGGGGAGTTTGAGGGGCGATAAGTCCCGCGCTGTACCAGAATGGTCAGCGTCGGGATACATGGACTCCTCAAGTCAATTGAAGGGGTCGATGCCCTGAAAATTGACAATCCCACTGATTGTCATGCTATAATATTATCGCCAATTATTTTCACGGTAAT
>NZ_JAWOCL010000218.1:0-49207 GCF_046483825.1 Sodalinema sp. | reverse complement strand
GGGGAACCCACCCCTAACCCCGACCGTGGAGGGGATAGCCGTTCGCCCTCCTCGGTGTCAGATCGATAGCAAACATCTCGAAAAATGGGATCACACCGAAAACAGGATGGCAGAAACAATTCAGCCCTGAATCGGCCGAGTTTTCCCGGCAACGGGTTCGAGCTAGCCAAACCTGGGCAAATTACCTAGCGGCCTCAAGCTCCTTGAGCCGTAGAACCTTTGCCGCCGCATCCGTTGAACCCTCACCACGGGCCACCGGAATCTGGCGTTGAAATAGGTCGATCGCCCGCGAATAAACCGGATCAGAAAGAGTGCCTCGGCGATCGCCTTCCCGACTTAACAGAAGTTGCTGATCCCCCGTCATCTCCACCCGAGAATCCGGAAAAATTCCCTGCTCGCTAATATCTGTCCCATTGGGGGTAAAATAACGAGCCACCGTCACCGCCAACCCCGAGCCATCCGACAAAGAATTAACCGATTGCACCAACGCCTTACCAAAAGTTGGCGTACCAATAATCGTAGCCCGTTCATTATCCTGTAACGCTCCGGCCACAATCTCGCTCGCACTAGCCGAATTGCGATCAACCAGAACCGCCAGAGGTAAATCCGTCAACGCCGTCCGGGTGGCCTCAACCGCCTCAACATTGCCATGACGGTCAACCGTACTGACAATCGCCCCTTCATTCAACCACATACGAGCAATCTGAATACTCACATTCAGCAAGCCTCCAGGATTCCCCCGTAAATCTAGCACAAACGCATCGACCCCCTGATCTTTCAATTCCTCAATAGCCCGATACATCTGCTCATGAGCATGAGAACTAAACTCACTCAAGCGAATATAACCAACCCGAGTGTCTCCCTCCAAGCTGAGACTATGATGAACCGCCGGGAGTTCAATGCGGCTACGAACGAGAGTCACATCAAACTCTCGTTGATCGCGTAAAATCGTCAACGTCACCGGCGTACCAATCTCACCTCGAATCCGTTGCGACGCCTCATCAACTCCCATAAAATCGGTTGAGTCACCATCAATCGCCAAAATGCGATCGCCCCCCTCAATCCCCTCACGACTCGCCGGAGAATTGGGAATCGGCTCCACAATCGAGAGATTTTGTTGTTGCTCATCCCGTTCTAAGCGCAAACCCACCCCCGACAGTTCCCCCGAGGTTTGCTCATTGAGCGCCTCAAAAGCTTCAGGGTCCAAAAAGCGTGTATAGGGGTCATCCAAGCGGGCCAAGGCACGACGGAGCGCCGCATAGGCCTGTTCTCGGGAACTGTACTCCTGCCCTAAAAGTTCTTCACGGACTTGTTGCCAATCCGTATCTTGAAAGTTTTCATCGACATAATCGCGATTAACAATCTGCCAGGCCTCATCCAAAACGGCTTTAGGACTATTTTCCAAAGTGGCGGCGTGACTCGATCGACTCGACAGCGGATTAAGGAAGGACACGGTGCTGGTTAGAAGAACAGTGCCAACCACCGTAACGGATTGAAGAATGGAAGGATGAGGACGATTCATGCGTGATGGGGTCGAAGAAGGACGATAAAGCGAAACGAGGTTGAATATGAACCCTTTAGACCCTATCTACAGGTCTTGGAACCGTAATTCCTGATGATGCTAGTCTCAACGATGCCATGTCAGCCCTAAGCAGATATCCGAGATGAGTCACCGTACGAGTCCTAGTGGGTCTGGCTGGGCGGGTCTAACCAATTTTGACTTATTTTGACTTAAAAGATAAACCACTGTAGCCATTCCAGGGGCGGTTGAGTAGTGTCTGCGATCACAATGTGACTGACAATCTGACTGATCATCTGACAGACCGGCGGCCATTAGGGGCGATCTTTATGTCAAGCCGTGATCTATCCTAGAAGGGAGAGTTCGGCCAAAACACAGAGGTTATGACGGTTCAAATGCTGTCTGGCTCGAAAGCCATAGGATTAAGTTTAATTACCGCAACCTTAGCCGCGATCGCCGCGATCGGCCTCCAGGGACTACGCTGGCAACAGGTCATCAACCAGGAGACCGAACCCGTCCAAGAAGAACGACGCTTAGAACTGCAACTCGCGCTTCTTGATCAATTGCCCAGTTTAGGCTTTGACAACGCGATCGCCAGTTGGACCTTTCTACAATATCTACAATACTTTGGCGACGAAGCGGCCCGAGATCAAACCGGCTGTCGTCTTAACTTCGCCTATCTCGACCAAGTCACTCAACGAGACCCCCGTTTCTTCACCGCCTATACCTTTGTCCCCGGAGGCGTCTCCTACTGCCAAGGAGAACCCCTAAAAAGCGTCGAACTGCTCGATCGCGGCTTAGAGTCCATTAGCCCCGACATCGACGAACAAGCCTTTGTCTTAGCCCTCCTAGAAGCCTTAGATCGCTTTCTCCTCCTGGGCGATGTTCCTGGGGCCATCCACGCCTACGAACAAGCGGCCGACTTAGCCGCAGAAACAGACAGCTACGCCGATTTTGCCTCCTACTACCGGCAAACCGCCCAATGGTTGCGGGACAATCCCGACAGTCTGCGCGCTCGTTTCATCGGTTGGCAAGAAGTTTACTTTAACGCCACCGATGAAAGCGTCAAAGAACGAGCCATCAGCGAACTCGAAAACCTCGGCGCACAAGTCATTCGACAGGACGATGGTTCCGTCGAATTTCGCCCACCCTCCCAACAAGACCTGAACCCATCGCCCCGCAACAACGAAGGCAGCGACTAACATGACCCGACCCTCCTGGCAGAGAATCCCCCAGTCACTCTGGCGCTGGCTCCAGTCTAAGCGATCGCTGTGGACCCAACTCGCCTGGGGAATACTGGGACTCATCTTAGCCCTGGTTCTCGTTAGCGGACTACGTGGCCTTGAGGCCCTCAGCTATCGAGACGATCCCACCGATGGGGTATTCGTCTTAGGTGGAAGCATTCGCCGCGAAATCTATAGCGCCCAATACGCGCGATCGCACCCCCAAATTCCCATCCTCATCTCCACCGGTTCCCTGCCCCCCTGCATCTATCTCATCTTCGAACGAGACAACGCCCCCATGGACCGAGTCTGGCTGGAAAACTGCGCCTATTCAACCTTTTATAACTTCTTCTATAGCCTGCCCATCCTCGAACGTTGGCAGGTGCATCACGTCGAACTGATCACCTCAGCCAGTCATCTCCCTCGGGCCATTTGGATGGCCCGAATTAGCCTGGGGTTGCACGGAATCTGGGTTGACGCGAACATCGTCCCCGAAATTGGTGTACCCGGTAACCAAGAAAGTCGCCTCAAAACCCTATTAGACGTCACACGAACCGGACTTTGGGCGGTTCTCAGTCAGATTTATGCCCCCTCCTGTGACCAAATCATTCAACTGAGTGAGGTGGATTTAGATCACTGGGCAACAAAAGGCTTCCACTGTGAACATCAAGGACAAGTGGATTGGCAGCCGTGAACCATTCCCGCAACTGCTGAAGCACCTGCGTCATCGCCTCTTCAACCGACTCCGACAATCCCTCACCCAAACCAAACTCCTGGCCCGGAATCGAGATTAACCAAGCTTGGGGGCAACGCTCATACAGCCATTGCGTCATTCCCAGCAAAGACGAGGGAGTCAGATGATGTCCCATCACCGTTGGTTCAGAATCAGCACTCAGAGGTTCAATCCTGACCTCATTTCCCTCCAAAGAGGCATCAACAAACAGTGCCAGATCCACATCAGCCAAGGATTCCGCCAATTCCGGCATTAACTGATGCCGAGGCAGCGATCGCACCCCCGGTAACTCCCAATCCGCCACCTCTGCCGCAATCCGTTGTCCCACTCCATCATCGCGGCGCAATAGACTACCATATCCGATCAGTAACCAAGACATCTCTGTCATCGTGACCCTATCTCCTCTGTGCCCATAAACACTAAAATAGCTAACATTAAACACCACAGTCATGAATTAACGGTCAAACTAATCCAACCATCGTTCTCCCTTTTCCCCGTTCTTGACGATTAAACTCTCCCCATGAAACTCCCTGTTCGGACTCTAATGAGCTGTTCGCTCCTCTTCACCCTGGTCGCCTGTCGTCAGCAAACCGCAACCTTAACCCCAGCCCAGGTCGGAGATGCCCCCAATAGCGCTGATTTAGCCTCCAGCCGAGAAAGACCGCCGGGGCTAACCCAAGCCGACTTTGAAACGCGCTTGGCCGGCGTCTGTCGGATTACCAAGATTTCCGAGGGAGACATTCCCCTATCTGAAAAACCCGTCTTTGCCATTACCGAAGCGCCTCACTCTGAAGAGGAGATCACCGACAATAGCCTTATCTTCATTCGTGACACACCCGAGACCAATTACGACATCATCGGGAAACTCCCTGACCTTGAGGCTGATGTGCGTGATGTCACCTCAGGAGACCTGAATGATACGCCCTTGATTCTCTGCTCCCATGAGACCATGAACCCTAGCGATGGGGAAACCTGCTGGTATCTCAATGAAGAAGGTTGGTATGGCTCCCTAGCCAGTTATGGAACTCAGGCGAGGTTGTATCTCGTCGAAGCTAAAAGCTTGGATTTAATTGCCCAAACCCAAATCCAACGACCCAGCCTCGGCTGTCCTGAAACCTGGACTTTACCCGGAGACAGCCGAGAGCAAGTGCGGGATGCTGGCCCGATTGACGTCAATGAAATTCGCACCTGGCTCAACAGTTTGTCCTAGTCTCCAACTTAGCTAATTCCGCCACAAGATTGGTAGCGTGATGGCGAAACCCAGCCAGGACAGGGCCTGTCTTCCTAGGAGGAGAAGCCATCCCTAGCCGCTGCCAGCGAGGGGATTTTGCCCCCCGACAGTCCCGTCAATTGTTCATCACGATCCGATTCTGACGGGAGTTAGACTGACCATTGGACTCAGACGATGGGGCCGGGAGTTGAAGTTCCGGTTCCACCACACGCCAGAGTTGAGCCAAACGATTAGCCGGAATCGTTAAATAGAGGCGATCGCCCGCTGTCAACTCAGCCCCCAATAACTCCCAACCATGGAGAGTATCGCCACGGGTTTCGAGATAGAGCGGCACAAAATCACCATTCGCCGCCGCCGACTTCACATCCTGTCCCAGAAACGGGTGTTCGGGGGTGATCGTCGTGGCCATAGCAATCCAGAGATTTCCCGCCGTCATCCCACTGCCAAAAATCTGACCCCCCAGGGCCGCCGCCGCAAAGGAGGGAGCAGCAATTTCCGTCGGACTCAAGACCGAGTTAAACTCAAACACCTCCTGAACCATCATGCCAAAATGGGCATCATGGGCGCGGACAACCACCCGGACATCGCTCTGAAGTCCTTTAGCCGTTAGGGCAATTTCTAGGTTGGTGGTGTCATCGCTGCTAACCGCAAACAGAGCCTTGGCCCGGTGAACGTTCGCCGTTTCCAGGGTATCCGGGAGCGTCGCGTCTCCTTGCACAACCGGGATTTTCAGAGATTGGGCTGTATGCAAAAAGCGACCATTGGGATCATGATCGATCGCCACCACCTCATAGCCATTTTCCTGCAAACGGGTGGCAATCTTAATGCCAATGCCCCCTAACCCACAGACAATATAGTGATTCTCACTCGGCGTTGGGGCCGCATTCCAAAGTTTACGGAAGCTCGTTCCCAACACCCAGTCATTGAGGAGAGCATAGGCAATACCAATCACCCCGGCTCCCGCTAACATCATGATCACCGTAAAGACTTTAATCAAGGCTGGAGCCGTTTCAGCAACCTTTTCGTTCCCGCCGGCCCCGGTAATCATGCCCACAGAAAAATAAAGGGCATCGACCGCCGTCACCTCAGCATTAATTGCCGTGTATGTCAAGGTGGCAACGAAAATCGTTAGAAACAGAACCAGAGTAATCGCCACACTCGACTGAATTTGCTGACGTAGGGTTTTCAGCCAACGGAAAAATTGTTTTCCTCGGGCCAGCCAGGATTTATGGCGGGAGCCGATCGTCGGCTGAGTTGCAATAATCAGGCGATCGCCGACTTGCAGAGGCTGTTGACGCAACACCGCCGAAACCAAATCTAAATGAGTCTGCATCGGCAGATAATAGATCAACATCCGCGAGCGATCGTCCCAGAGTTCATCTAAGGTGCGTCCTAGCCAATCATGGCCCTCATGGATATACTCTTCATGAATGGGCCAAGTCTGGTTAAATAACTGAAGTTGACCAATCGCCCGATTTCCGAACGCCGCAAAAGCAAACACCGGCGCCGCCAAGGCCGACACACTCATGGCCGTATGATGCTCCAGGGTATGATTGAGTCGTTCCCCCAACCGCTGGTTGAAGAGTCGATTAACAATGCGAATATGGGGATTCAGGAGACGCGCCTGCACTAAAACCGCTAGATTGACCGCATCATCAACCATCGCTAACACCAGAGTTTGAGCCTCTTGGATGCCAGCCGCGAGAAGCGTCGAGGACGATCGCAAATTGCCCACAATCACATGATCCGTTTCCTGGGGGAGAGGGTGATCATGGATACCGATGGCCTCAATCCCTTGCTGTCGCAGCAGTCGGAAAATTTCGTAGCCCGTCGGACCTAATCCACAGACAATAATCTGGGGTGTTCTCATTATTAAACAATGCTGAACCGCATCTGTGCTAGGTAGCTTGGGAAAGGGGGGATGGTCTCAGTCTCGGTGCAATGGCTCAGGGGGACTGATGATGACGCAAAGGTTCATCGAACCTTAACCCCACCCCCCTTGACCAAACCACTGCCGCTCATTGTCCCTTAGGACGGATCAGCGTTTTGTAGCCTTGAACACTCAAACCAACCCTTAAATCAAGACTCAAACCGACCTAGAGCCATGGCCGCTGAGGTGAGAAATGGCCGCATCTGGTTAGAATAGATCAGATTGACCTCAATGTCGAAAGAAGGCTCGCACTCTAATCTTGGATTGAGTGCCGAGATGAATGGCGACCCATCAACAAAAGTTATGGTAGTATGGAGCCACAAAGCTAGTCTCTTGGTCATGTTCGTACTTGAAGCCAAGCTCAGAGGTTCTGTCAAGCCGTTTGCGGTCATTGACGAAATGATTCGCACGGCAGCCTTTGTCAGAAATCGTTGTATCCGACACTGGATGGATCATCAAGGCGTTGGACAATACGACCTATCTGCCCTCTGTGCGGTTCTGGCAAAAGAGTATGAATGGGCCAAGAAACTTAACTCCCAAGCTCGTCAAGCTTCGGCTGAAAAGGCGTGGCAGTCAATTCAGCGTTTCTACGAGAATTGCCAAAGTCCATCGGTCAAAAAGAAGGGATACCCAAAATTCAAGAAGGCCAGGTCGGTTGAGTACAAAACAACGGGCTGGAAGCTCTCTGAAGATCGGCAGTCTTTAACGTTTACTGATGGATTTAAGGCAGGAACCTTTCGCATGAGAGGAGCGTTTGACCTTAACTATTATCAACCCGAGCAAATTAAACGGGTTCGGGTTGTGCGTCGGGCGGACGGGTATTATGTCCAATTTTGCCTTAAACATGACCGATTAGAAGCCGTGGAGCCGACCGAACAGGTGATCGCCTTGGATGTCGGTTTAACCCACTTTTATACTGATAATCGGGGCAATAAGATTGAGAATCCCCGTCATCTCAGAAAAGCGGAGAAGTCCCTCAAACGGCTTCAACGCCAGGTAAGTCGCAAACAAAAAGGCTCCAACAAGCGGAAAAAGGCGATTACCAAACTGGGAAGAAAGCACTTAAAAGTCTCTCGCCAACGTAAAGACTTTGCTGTGAAGTTAGCAAGGTGCGTCGTCAAATCTAACGATTTGGTGGTGTTTGAAGAGCTTCAAGTGCGGAATCTGGTTAAAAACCATCGTTTAGCTAAAAGTATCAGTGATGCAGCCTGGCGACAGTTCTTTGAGTGGTTGGAATACTACGGTCAGGTCTTTGGCAAAATTGTCATTTCCGTCCCACCGCAATCTACCAGTCAAGAGTGTAGTGCCGGTCATCAAATTGTGAAGAAGTCCCTATCTCAAAGAACCCATATTTGCTCCTGTGGATTGGTTCTCGATAGAGACGAAAATGCTGGACGGAATCTTTTGGCTAAAGGATTAGAACTTGTGAGTAGGGGGGGACACTCCCGAATTAACGCCCAAGGACATCTAAACCTCTGTCAAGTTAGCGAAAGCTTGCTTGATAAGTTTGGTGGTTGAATTGGGAACCCCACGCCGTAATCTTTGATTCGGCGCTGGGAGGATGTCAGCTCAATGCGATGAGAAGACTCGCGCTAGACCGAAGGTTAGCCGTGAGATGAATCGTCGCATCACTGTCGTGCGATCGCTGCTGTTGCTCTGTTATGGCTTTTTCTTCCGTTGTTCGTACCCTGGCTCGAACTCCTCTAACTCAAGAGCTAAACACCGTTCTCGATCGCGATGGACGCTTACACCTCGATGGAGTTCCTCGCTTTCCCAAGGGTCTGATGGTATCGGCCTTAGCCCAACAACGTCAACAGCATCTCTGTACCATCACCGCCACCTTAGAAGAAGCCGGCCGTTGGGCGGCGCAACTGCAAGAAATGGGTTGGCCGGTGGTTCACTTCTACCCCACCAGTGAAGCCTCCCCCTATGACGACCGTGATGCCGACGAAATCACCTGGGGACAATTACAAGTTTTAGCCGATCTCGTCCATCTACCAGACCGCGATCCTCCCCCCTTCGCCATTGTCGCCACCCAACGCGCCCTTCATCCCCATTTACCCCCCCGCGAACACTTTAGCCAATCCTGTCTGCGTCTCCACCTCGGACTCGAACTCTCCCTAGGCGCCCTCAAACGGCGGTTAGCAGAATTGGGCTATGAGTCGGTGTCCTTGGTCGAAAGTGAAGGACAATGGAGCCGACGGGGGGATATTATCGATATTTTCCCGGTTTCCGCTGAACTGCCGCTGCGTCTGGAGTTTTTTGGCGATGAACTCGAAAAAATGCGGGAATTTGACCCCATTAGTCAGCGATCGCTTGACAAAATAGACCAAGTTGTGCTAACACCGCGCCAACTCAACAGTGGTCTGGCTACCGAGATGGGTGACGATTGGCCCCAACAGGCCAGCGACTTATCCCCGAGCGCCCAAGTCGGCTTAGCCTTTGATGTCCCCGCCTCCCTGCTGGACTACCTACCCGAGAACAGTCTCCTCGTTGTCGATGAACCCGAAGCCTGTCAGGGTCACAGCGATCGCTGGGTTGACCATGTCGAACAGGACTTCCTCAGCCATCGCGATCGCCATCCCCAACTCAGCCCCCTCCATCGCCCCCTAAACGAAAGTCTCGCCCCCTGTCCCTTGCCACAAGTCGATTTGCGGGAATTAGTCGTCAGCGATCGCGACGCCGACAACCACCCCGGCAAACATCTCAACCTGGCCAGTCGCCGTCTAGCCACCACCCCCCATCAATTCGCCAAAATCGCGCAAATTCTGCGACAGGAACGCGATCGCGGCTTCAACATCTTTCTCGTCTCCGCCCAACCCAGTCGCACCGTGGCCCTACTCCAAGAACATGACTGTAGCGCCCAATTCCTGCCCAATCCCCGCGACTATCCCGCCGTCGATCGCCTGCAAACCCATCACATCCCCATCGCCCTCAAATACTCAGGCCAAGCCGAACTCGAAGGCTTCATCCTGCCCACCCTACGCCTCGTCATCGTCACCGATCGCGAGTTCTTCGGTCAACATGCCCTCGCCAGCCCCAGCTACATCCGCAAACGTCGCCGGGCCGCCTCCAAACAAGTCGATCCCAACCAACTGCAACCGGGAGACTACGTCGTTCACCATAACCACGGAATCGGGCAATTTCTGCAACTCGAAAGCCTCACCCTCAACGGCGAAACCCGCGAATATCTGGTATTACGCTATGCCGATGGAACCCTGCGCGTCGCCGCCGATCAACTCAACGCCCTCTCTCGCTACCGCCATACCGGCAGTGGCACCGTGCAACTCAACAAAATGTCGGGCAAAGCCTGGGAACGGACGAAAAACAAAGTCCGCAAAGCCATCAAGAAAATTGCCATTGACTTGTTGAAACTCTACGCCCAACGAGCCAAACAACAGGGATTTGCCTATCCTCCCGACATCCCCTGGCAACAAGAACTCGAAGACTCCTTCCCCTATCAACCCACCCCCGATCAACTCAAAGCCACCCAAGATATTAAACATGATATGGAGAGCGATCGCCCCATGGATCGCTTAGTTTGCGGCGATGTGGGTTTTGGCAAAACTGAAGTGGCCATCCGGGCCATCTTTAAAGCCATTACGGCCGGTAAACAAGTGGCCCTACTCGCCCCCACGACGATCCTCACCCAACAGCATTATCACACCCTCAAAGAGCGCTTTGCCCCCTACCCGATTCAGGTGGGCCTGCTTAACCGCTTCCGCACCACCGAGGAACGCAAGGACATTCAGCAACGTTTAGCCACTGGGGAGTTAGATGTCGTGGTGGGAACCCATCAACTCCTGGGTAAAAGCGTGAAGTTCAAAGACTTGGGACTATTGGTGGTGGATGAAGAACAGCGATTTGGGGTGAGTCAGAAAGAGAAAATCAAAGCCCTGAAAACCCAAGTCGATGTCTTAACCCTGACAGCGACACCGATTCCTCGGACCTTGTATATGTCTCTGTCGGGGATTCGTGAGATTAGCCTGATTACCACGCCGCCGCCCTCCCGCCGTCCCATTAAAACCCATTTAGCCCGCTATGACTGGGAAACCATCCGAGGGGCCATCGCCCAGGAACTCGATCGCGGCGGCCAGGTGTTTTATGTGGTTCCCCGAGTCGAGGGGATTGAGGAGCGATCGGCGAAAATTCGTGAACTCGTTCCGAGTGCTAGGATTGCGATCGCCCATGGTCAAATGGACGTGGCTCAACTCGAATCAGTGATGTTAGCCTTTAGCAGTGGTGAAGCGGATGTTCTGGTTTGTACCACCATTGTTGAGTCAGGCTTAGATATTCCCCGCGTCAATACGATTTTGATTGAAGATGCCCATCGCTTTGGTCTGTCTCAACTGTATCAACTGCGAGGCCGGGTGGGGCGATCGGGGGTTCAGGCCCATGCCTGGTTATTTTATAGTCAGCGTCGTCAACTCTCCCAAGCCGCTCAGAAGCGTTTGCGGGCGTTGCAAGAGTTTAGTCAATTGGGATCGGGGTATCAGTTGGCCATGCGAGATCTCGAAATTCGCGGCGTGGGGAATCTGTTGGGGGCCGAACAATCGGGCCAGATGAATGCGATCGGCTTTGATCTCTATCGCACCATGCTTGAAGAAGAAATCCGCGACATTCAGGGCCAGGCTATCCCCAAAGTCAATGATACCCAAGTTGATCTCAACCTGACGGCCTTTATTCCCAGCAACTATATCCCGGATCTCGACCATAAAATGAGTGCCTACCGTCAGGTGGCTACCGCTGACTCCTCGGACGCCTTGCAGGCGATCGCCCTTGACTGGCAAGATTGCTACGGTCCCCTCCCGAAAGCCGCCAGCCAACTGTTGCGGGTGATGGAACTCAAACAACTGGCCAAAACGCTCGGATTTTCCCGCATCAAGCCCGAAGGAAAACAACATGTCGTCCTAGAGACCCCCATGGAAGAACCCGCCTGGGGACTCTTAAAACGACATTTACCGAAACATTTACAGTCCCGGTTCGTCTATAGTTCTGGGAAGGTCACCGTGCGTGGCCTCGGAGTCCTCTCGGCTGAAAAGCAACTCGATAGTCTCATTCAATGGTTAGAATGCTTACGTCCAGCCTTAGACGACGCCCAAAACGCAGCCGATTTAGCCGCCAGTGCCTCCTAGGGAGCCAGGCACCTCTTGGTTCGTCCTTCCCATGCAGATGTAAACCTTGCCACGACAATTGCTGCCACGACAATTGCCACGAAAAAACAACGCCCAAAACCCTGTTATCCGGGGCGTTGACGCACTCCTCTCCTGAAAAGTCTCTAAACCCTAGCCATTGCTCTCAACTCCCGAGGTTGGACTCGCTTAGGGTAACGCACCATCTTGATGGTACTGGGCAAAACCCCCACCAAGCTCGCTAAGGCATCATCGGGCAAACTGTTTACCGTATCTGCGTCAAAATAATGTTCAAACTGGGCCAACAACATTTTCGCCCGTTGCAGGGGGACGGGGTTTTCCGTCAACTGTTCCGTCAGACGAATCCAATGTCGTCGAATGGAATAGGCTTTTTGCCGATCTTCATAGGCTTCGGGCGCAACAAGAGCGAGATCCCCAACGGGAATCGTCCGTTGGGTTCCTACATCAAAAAAGCCCCCAACAGCAGCCCCAGGTCCCGCAAACTCTGCGTGGTATCGTTTGTAGATAATCAAGCCGTTGCGACGACGACTATCGACCGCCAACAGCTGACCGCTATTAAGCTGGGAAATAAGCTCGGCAGGTTGTGAAGACTTAACGAGGCTTCGCGACATATCAGTAACTCTCGTTTCAGGAATGGATCATGCCTTAGGTCATAGTCAGGCGGTCAAGGGGGAGGCATCTGCTCTTAGAGTAACTTAATCTGTTAAGAGATACCACGAAACTCGTACCGAAGTAGAAGGACGACAGGAGAGATAGATCCAGCACTCAATCACGGCAAAACCAGCTCTGTCAGTCCGCTAAACGGTCGTGGGTGATGAGTATTTTAGATAATGGAACAACCCTAGATGCAATGACCTAGATGTCATGACCTTAGCACAACCTGTCCCAGAGTCAGTCCCGTCCTCATAAAATCACTGGCCACACCCTTGCCTTGATTCTATCAGAAATTTTCGCTAGGCTCCACCGTCAGCCTTTGCCCCAGGTAACCTGAACACTTGAGCCGGGTTGAACGCCATGATGGCATCATCCGAGGCGAACCCCGTCAGGAACGGATGAGGGACTTTGAGAGAAATAATTGTCGAGGTTGACCAAACCAAGTCGCTCCCCAAGTTAACTCAACTCGTCGCAGGCGGTAGCCCAACTGGGTGTAAAGGGCACGAGCCGGTAGGTTGTTATCTAAAACATGCAGATAGATATCCCGGAAGCCCCACTCTAGGGCCGTTTGCTCACAAGCGATTAGTAGCTGCCGCGCGACACCGCAGCGACGGGCCTGGGGGCGAACAGCGAGGTTGGAGATGTAGGGATAACTCAACCCATTCATGTGCCATGCCGTTGCTGGAGTTGACTTCAAACTTAGCTCAACGGTTCCCAAAAGCTGATTACCTCGGGCCAACCGAGGCGCATTGAGGGGCGCATTGAGGGGCGCATTGAGGGGCGCATTGAGGGGCGCATCGAGGGGCGCATCGAGGTCGTGTTCCAGTCGAGGGCGATCGCCGCCATCGATGGCCACCAGACAGGCGTGGGGATGTTGGCTAGAACGCAGTCGATGGCGTAAATCTTCATAAATTCCCAGACGGATTAGGGGCAATAACCAGGTGCGCCAACCTTGAGTTTCATGAAAACTGGCCGCCAAAATCTCCGAAAGAGTCCGTAAATCCTGAGAGGTGGCCCGCCGCACAGCCACGTCAGAAACAAGCCAACGAGAGACAGAGGAAGGATTCGGCCGTCCTTGAGAACCTGAATTGGGTTGAGAGCGTGCAGTACCAAAGAAGTTCACAGGTCTAGTCGGAGGGATGAAGGATGCCAGCTTGAGAATCCGCGAACAGGACTTGAGGAGGCTGAATGAGTCGCAAACGTTGACATGAACTTCCATTGTAGCTGAATCGGTTAAGATGCGACGGGCAAGAGGTTCGACAACTTTCGCTATACTGGCGATGGAAACCGGCGATGGAAACCGGTCTTTTGGCCCCTGGCGTCGGGCCAGACCGAGCTGACCTCATCAGCACCACTGACTCCCTCGCCCAGGCTGAACTGTTACGCCAACTGTTAACTGTCCACTGTTGTTTGACCGATCTTGAATGATAGATCGCCCCCGTCGCCTCACTAAGATTTTGGTCGTGGACGATGAACCCGACAACCTTGACCTACTCGAGCGCGTTCTGTCCCCGACCTATCAGGTACTCAGAGCCTCTAGTGGGCAAGAGGCGCTGCAAATTCTTGCCCGAGAGGAAGATGTCGCGGTGATCGTCTCGGATCAGCGGATGCCGAAAATGACGGGAACCGAGTTCCTGAGTCTGACGGCCATGCAATATCCCGACATGATCCGCATTCTGGTGACAGCCTACACCGATGTGGACGACTTGGTCGAGGCGATTAATAGTGGCAAGGTGTTTAAATATGTCACTAAACCTTGGCACGTCGATGAGTTACGGGCCGTCGTGCGCCAGGCGGTGGATACTCATAATGTCTTACGAACTCGCACTGAACAACTCTGTCGCACCCTACGCCAAGAGTCGCTGCTGAATGCGGTCACCAACACCATTCGCTCGCGCACCAACTATCGGCAAATCCTGCAAACCATTGTCGAAACGATGGGGCAGATGTTCGAGGCCAGTTGTTGTATTTTGCGTACCTGTGACGATCCCGGTTGGACTTCTGAGTCAACCCCACCAACGCGATTGCGATTCTCGCACGCTTCGCGATCGCGATTCTCGCACGCTTCGCGATTGCGATTCTCGCACGCTTCGCGATCGCAGTGGTTTGGTTACGCTGGCCCCACCCTCCCAGACCATCTCAAACGCGCCACTGGCCGCCAACGCCCCGCCTTAGATCCCTGCTTAGCTCAAACCCTCTGGGAGACTGACGAGATTGTCGTCATGAATGACTGTTCTCGGGATGAACGCATCCAGGCTCATCACCATCTCTCGGACGCCTATGAACAGGCCGATATTCGCTCGAGTCTAATTGTCCCCCTCAGCGCCCCGGTGTATCGTCATCCCACGCTGCTCACCGGAGAGATCAACCCCCAGGAGATGGCCCAACGGCCCGGAGAATTTTCTCTGGTGGCGGTTTTGGCCTTGCACCAATGCAGTCAGGGACGGATTTGGCAGGATGATGAGGTGCAATTGGTGGTCATGGTGGCCGAACAAGCGGCCCTGACCCTGGCCCAATCCCAAACCCTGGAGATGATGCAAACTCTGGCTCAGCGGGAAGCCTTGATTAACACCATCACCACTGCCATTCGCTCGAGTCTCAATCCTCCCGATATTTTTGCGGCGATTACCGAACAACTCGGCTGTGCGTTACAGGCTGATGGCTGCGCCCTATCCCTCTGGACTCAAGAGGATGAATTTGTCGACTGTGTGGGCCTGTATGAGCGAGAGCATGAAGACAGTAGCGAAGGCCGTTTACCTCAGTCGGTGGTTCCCATTGAGGGAAATCGGGTTCTACAACATCTGCTGGAGACGCAACAGCCGGTGGTGATTGAGGATATGGCGGCTCAACCGACCTGGACTCAGGATTATCAACCGTTTCATCATCCGGCCCGCGCTCTGTTGGTGGTTCCGTTACTCTGTGATGGGCGCATTATTGGCAGTATTTCCCTGCGACAAAATGACACTCCCCGAGCTTGGCATCTGCATGAGGTGTCTCTGGCGCAAGCGGTGGCGGCTCAGGCGGCGATCGCCGTGCAACAGGCTCGACTCTATCAGAAAACGCGCCAACAGGCGGAACGCTTACTGATCTTAGACCGTCAGAAGACGGAGTTTTTTCAAAATGTCTCCCATGAGTTTCGCACCCCCTTAACGCTGATGATGGGACCCCTGGAGGCGGCGGTGAATCAGGGACAGGGGTTATCCTATGAGCGGGCTGAGATGGCGCTGCGCAATTGTCGGCGGCTGTTGCGGTTGGTGAATCAATTGCTGGATTTGCAACGGCTCGATGAACGACGGATGCAGCCGAGGTTTGCTCCCTGTCAGTTCGGAACCTGGGTTGGACAAACCCTAGAGGCGTTTCGTCCCTATTGTCAACGTAAGGGGATTCGCTTACAACAACGGCTTCAGGGTCGGGTTCTGGTGTATCTGGATTTGGATTTGTTTGAGAAGGTTCTCTATAATCTGCTGTCGAATGCAATGAAGTTTACTCCCCCAGGTGGCGAGATTGAGGTCTCGGTGGCCCAAGATGAGGAGGGTGTCAGGTTGCAGGTGCGAGATACGGGAATTGGCATCGACGGCGATCGCCTCCCCCAGTTATTTGACCGCTTTTATCAGGCTGAAGGCTCTGTCGATCGCACCTACGAGGGTAGTGGTCTCGGCTTAGCCTTGGTTAAGGAGTTGGTACAACTCCATGGCGGTCAGGTGCAGGTTGAGTCCCAGGTGGGCCAGGGCAGTTGTTTCACCGTGCAGTTGCCCACCGGAAGCGACCATCTCCCCCCGGACTCCTTAGCCTTAGAGGCGCGATCGCGAAGCGGGCGAGAATCGCCATCGGGTCTGCGTGGGGGCGAAACATCTCTCGCCCCGACTAACGATGAGGCGCGGCCTGAGGGCAGCCGCTTCACGGTTGAGTTGGCGGATCTCGATTGCGATTCCCACAGCCTTGGCCAACAACGCCTAACCTCGTCAGATTCTCAGGCGGCTGAGGCTCTGCCCACCGGCAGCGATAGACCTGTACCACAATCTAATGTAAATGTCAAGAAAAACGCCACCAATTTTGCCGCCACCATTTTATTTGTCGAAGATAACAGTGACTTACGAGTCTATGTGGCGGGGATTCTCCAGGAGGCAGGCTATCAGGCTCTCCTAGCCAGTAACGGCGAGGAAGGGATACTTCTCGCTAAATCTCACCATCCCGATGCTATTGTCACCGATTTAATGATGCCCAAGGTCTCGGGATTAGATTTGATTGCGGCGATTCGTGCTGATGAAGACTTACAGGGAACCCCCATTGTCTTATTGACGGCCAAAGCCAACGAAGAAACCCGCCTCGAAGGCGTCGAACAGGGGGCCGATGCCTATTTATCGAAGCCGTTTAACGATCGCGAACTCCTGGCCCAAATTCGCAACTTATTAGCCCTCAAGGAACAAGAACGACAGATTAAGGACCTCAATCGCTATTTAACGCAATCGGTGTTAACCCGTTTTCTGCCGCCGGCGTTGGTGGAGAAAGCCCGTTTGGGGGAGTTGCAATTGAATTTAACCCCGGAACCGCGCCTGGTGACCATTGTCTTTACGGATATTGTCGGGTTTACTCAGATGGCCAATCAACTGCGATCGCGCCGAGTGGCCCAAATTTTAAATCAGTATCTCTCCTCGATGAGTCAGGTGATTTTCCAGGCCGGGGGAACGGTGGATAAGTTTGTCGGTGATGCGGTGATGGCGATTTTTGGCGCACCCGAGGATATGAAACCCGAGGTTCAGGTGCAACAGGCCATTCACGCCGCCCGCCAGATGTATCATCAGTTGGATGCCCTGAATGCTCAATGGATGGAGGAGGGACTGACTCCAGTTCAATTCCGTTGTGGCATTCACCAAGGAACAGCGGTGGTGGGGATGTTTGGCAGTGAGGAGCGATCGGATTATACGGCGATCGGTCCGAGTGTTAACATTGCGGCGCGGCTTCAGGAAGTGGCCCAGCCGGGAGGGATTCTGATTTCAGCAGCGGTGGCGGACTATTTACAAGAATCCGAAATTACCAAGTTTCGCCCCCTACATCTCAAGGGAATTGATGAAACGGTGCTTGCATTCTCACTCAACCCCCTTGATAATGAGTGATTCGTAAATGCGGAGGGGTGGCGATGACGGTTGCCATTGTGGTTTTGAATCAGAGAAGTGTCTCCCTGGCCCGTCAGGTGGCCCAGGGGTGCGATGGCATGGTCTATGGCTTAGACCGCCGCACGACGGGGGTAGACCACTCGTTTGCTGAGTTTGGGCCGACGCTGCGATCGCTGTTTGAAGAGAAAACCCCGATTATTGGTATCTGTGCGGCGGGGATTCTCATTCGCACCTTGGCCCCGGTGTTGGGCAATAAGACGGAGGACCCGCCCGTGTTGGCGATCGCCGAAGATGGAAGTACAGTGGTTCCTCTACTGGGAGGGTTACAGGGCGTGAATGACTTGGCCCGTCAGATTGCCCAACTGTTGCAGGTCTCCCCGGCGATTACCGCCAGTGGAGAGATTCGCTTTCGGACGACGCTTCTGGCGCCGCCTCGGGGCTATCGCTTGCTGAATGACCCCGATCAGGCAAAAGGGTTTATTGCTCAGGTTTTGGCTGGGGCGACGGTGAGGTTTGAAACCCACCCCACCCCCTCCCCGACAAGCTTCGCCTGGGAGGGGAGTTTGCCTGAATGGCTCGAACAGAGTCGTTTACCTTGGTCTGAGTCGGGGTCTGAGTCGGGAGAATACCGGCTGATTGTTGCGACTGAGATCGGTCCTGATGTTCGTCCGAGCGATCGCTGTTTGGTCTATGAACAATTGCCTCAACGGGGTTATTTGGCGATTGTGGGGACGGGGCCGGGATCGTTTGAGTGGATGTCGCCTCAGGTGCGGCGAACCTTGCTAAAGGCGACGGATTGGGTGGGTTATCGGACCTATTTGAATTTGGTGGAACCGCTAAGATCGCCGTCGATTCGCCGTCATGAGTCGGACAATCGTGTTGAGGGCGATCGCGCTCGTCAGGCGTTGGATTTGGCGGCTATGGGCCGACGGGTGGTGTTGGTCTCGTCGGGAGATCCGGGGATTTTTGCGATGGCGGCGGCGGTGTTTGAGGTCTTGGAAACCCGAGAGAACCCGGATTGGTCTCTGGTGGAGATTGAAGTCTGTCCAGGAATTTCAGCGATGCAGGCGGCGGCCGCTCAGGTGGGTGCGCCGCTGGGTCATGATTTTGCGGTCATCTCTCTCTCGGATATTCTGAAGCCTTGGTCGGTGGTTGAGTCGCGCTTGCGGGCGGCGGCCCAGGGGGATTTTGCGATCGCTCTTTATAATCCTGTGTCTAAGCAACGGACCTGGCAGTTAGACCGGGCGCGGGAGCTACTTCTGGAGTGGCGATCGCCGGCTACACCGGTGGTTTTGGCTCGCAATTTGGGGCGAGTTGGGCAAGGGGTAAGGGTGAAGCCGTTGGCAGAGGTGACGGCTGGGGATGCGGATATGCGGACAGTAATTTTAATCGGATCGAGTCAGACGCGCCAGGTGCAATCGGGAGAGGGCCGACCTTGGGTGTATACGCCTCGCACCTATGGAGGTTGATCGGCGACCGCTTAATCCTCCGAGACCGATCACACCAAAATTTGTTGCACAAATTAAATAACCATGCTATTATATAAATGTAGTTAAAAATATAGCACGAGCCATACTCGACATGACCTCGGCAATACTTACCAGATCTTAAGATTTTTCAACCCCAAGTGTCCTGATTTGTATGACGACTGCTATAAAAGGACATTGATCATGCTAAAACGCTTAAATCTCACCCTCCTCTCCCTGCTTTGTGTTTCCTTAATCTCCGTACCGCCGTCTCGGGCAGAATCACCGGAGAAGGGGATTTCGGCCGTTGACCTAGTTCAACTGGCCCGCAATGGCTATCTCCAAGATCAGGGAATCGCTCAATTCAATCAACTTGCGTCGGATTATGATAGTGGCCAGATCTGTGCTGAAGATGTGGTTGAGGCGGCGATCGCCGATGATCGATTATCTCCTGAAACTCTCACCGATGATGGCTATCTGGCGACCGTTGACCATTGTTTAGATCATCTTGATGACTAGATTCTCGGCAACCCCGAGACTGAATTACGACAATCGGGCAACCCGGCTGGGTTGCCCGATTGTTTGGCCCTGTGACCCCTGATTGGCATGAATTGACTTCTCATAGTCTAATGGTGATCGTCGGGGGATTCCAAGCCAAGAGATTGGCTTGCATCTTTGAGTTTTTCCCAAAGTTCTTCGACTTCTTGAAACGCGATATCTGGAGGAAGTTTACCGCTGGTTTCTAGGCAACTAATATAGCCAACTTTTTGGGCAAATTCCTGAAGATTCGCATCGAACAATAACGCTTCAGGATGGTTGGGGTCGAGCCGACCATGATAAGGATGTTTAACGGTTAAAAAGTTTGGGTTCGTCATGATAAATTCTCTGTGTTTTACTAGATTTTCTGTCAAGATGCTGTCTGGGTTGAGCGTCGCAATCAACACCAACTCATGAGCAACGGGAGAACCGGGGTTTGGGACGGGATTAACTCGTTGCATTTAGGTTGCATTGGCTAGGTCGTTTCAGTCGACTGCTCTCTCTTAACCTTATCATAACCTTTTTGCAAAAAAGGTGCTTTCTGATACGTTAGGAATGCCTGAGATTGCAATAAATCGCAATGGTTGAGGGCAAGATTCCCAGGTTATACTGAATCGAGTTTAGGGACGATTGGCTGAATCTGAGTGTTCCTACTGAGATTGGGGATCACGAAAAACTGGGGAACAATTGAGGCGATCGCGCCGTCAACGGGAGGCGCTGAGGAAAACTCAAATAAGCCAATGGATCGGTTAAACTAAAGAATCAACGTTGAGGAGAAGTCTATGAACCATTCACTGCGTCTAACCAGCCTATTCGGAGCGGCGATCGCGACAATGATGTCCATGGCCCCAGCCGCGACAGCCCAAATTTCCGATTCAGAAGTGACGGTTCCCGGATTAGAGACGCGACGGCTACGAACCTTGACCCTTCCCAATGCATTTGAACGAGCCTTTCTCGAACATAGTCGTGACTTTTTCACCAATCGGAGCATCCCCAGTCAGATCGACAGTCTCTTCTTCGCCTTCCCCGAAAATGACATTGCTCGGGATGGCGAACTCCTGAACGTCCTGTATCGTGATGTCATGTTGCAGCAACTGACCAACGATCCCTTTATGCGGACTCCGGATCTGGCGAACCCCTATAATACCTCCATCGATACCATGAACCGAAGCGGCCAAAGTAGCCCCATTCGTGGAAGTGAGTTTTTCCTTGACTAGCTATCCCGGAGAGGGAGTGAACGTGACGCGAACGGCGATCGCAACCCGGCGCGATCGCCGTTCTTGCCGCCTCAACCCGGTCTCAAACCTGATAGTGGGCGGTGCAGGAGTTGAACCCGCCTAAGGCGAATTATGAGTTCGCTGCCTAAACCGCTCGGCCAACCGCCCAAATGCGACGGGAGTCTCCAGTCTCCTAGAAAGAACCCGGATTCGATTCTAGCGCGATCGGTCAAATTTCAGCTAGGGGGTGACCAAAATTCCTCAAGGATGATTCCTGTCAGCACCCCGCTCGCACAAAACTTAGGATAGAATAGTGCGGACTTGGCCTGACCCACTATCCTGCCTCCTGTAGCGTCAATGTAGCGAAACCACTTCGCCCGGACCTGACTGACAAGACGTTAGCGAGACTCACCACCATGAAATTTAACTGGACTGTCTTCTTAACCATCACCTTACTACTACTCATGATGGCAGCGGGGGGTCTCAGCGCGATCTGGGGATTTTCCCTAGGGCGAGAGGCTCTCAAAGGAGTCACTCAGCCAGAATTTAGACCCGGAAGCAACCTCAGCAACCAACCGGACAATCAGCCCAACAGCAACAACCCGCGATTTCTTGACGAAGAAGATATCTTGCAGGATGTTGAAGCTCAAATCCAAAGTTATCAGTCCGAGGACAGCGTTGACTCAGCCTAGAACAAGATATTGTCAAACTGAAATTGTCAAACTTAAGAGGTATAAGTCCAGGACCGACCTTGAAATTCGTGAGCGTTCGCAAAGCGTGCGGGAACCGCAATCGCCACAAACCCTTGATTCGAAGACCCAACCCCATTACCCGACTCTCTCGCCTGGGAGGTATCGGCCTGTTGGCCCTAATACTGGTCCTCCTGATTCATCCCCCCCTACTGGCCCTAACCCTCGGACTCGAAGCTCAGACCTGGCAAGATATCCTCTTGAGCTTACTCTCAGTCTTGGGTCTAATTGCCATCAACGCCTTCTTTGTCACCGCCGAGTTTTCCATGGTGTCCGTGCGGCGATCGCGCATCAACCAACTCGTCGATGCCGGAGATCTCCCGGCCCGTAGCGTGCAGATTCTGCAACAGGATATCGATCGCCTCCTGTCAACCACTCAACTGGGGATTACCCTATCGAGTCTAGCCCTAGGCTGGATCGGCGAGCGGACCATGGCCTCTCTCGTGGCCCTGCTGCTAACAACCCTTCCCCTGGCCCCTCCCGTCGCCACGGTCGTCACCCATAGCCTCTCGATTCCCCTGGCCTTCCTGCTCGTGGCGTATCTGCAAATCGTCCTCGGGGAACTCTGTCCCAAATCCCTGGCCCTCCTCTACGCCGAACAATTAGCCCAACTTCTTGGCCCCCCCAGTTTGGCGATCGCCCGCTTCTTCAATCCTTTCCTCTGGATTCTCAACCAATCCACCCGTCTCCTCTTGCGACTGGTGGGGATTCGCGACGTCGACCGCCGCTTCTATAACCGCGTCACCCCCGAAGAACTGCAACGTATCATCGCCCTCGAAGGAGAATCCACCGGCCTCGAAGCCGAAGAACGGGAACTGCTCAGCAATGTCTTTGAATTCGGCGATGTCGCCGCCGAAGAAGTCATGGTTCCCCGCACCCAAATCGCCGCACTTCCGAGCGACGCAACCTTTAGCAGCTTCCTCGAAGAAGTGGCCCATTCCGGTCATTCCCGCTATCCCATCATTGGCGAATCCCTCGACGATATCCGAGGAATCGTCCATCTCAAAGAACTCGCCGACCCCCTCGCTCGCGGACAAATGTCCCTCGATACCCCCATTCAGCCTTGGGTGCGTCCAGCGCGTTTTGTCCCCGAATGCACCCTCCTCGGGGAACTGCTCCCGCTGCTACAACGCTCGGCTCAACCCATGGTGATGGTCGTCGATGACTTTGGCGGAACCGCCGGGTTAATCACCATGCAGGATATCATCGCCGAAATCGTCGGCGAAAGTCTCGAGACGGAACGCCAGGAAGACTTAGCGGTGCAAATGATAGACGATCGCACCTTCATTGTTCAGGCTCAACTGGATCTCGAAGAAGTCAACGAACTCCTAGATTTAAACCTTCCTCTCATCGACGACTACCAAACCCTTGGCGGCTTCCTCATCTACCAAATGCAGAAGATTCCCGATATTGGGGATTGCTTCAACTTCCACGGCCTAACCTTGCAAGTTGTGGCTACCGATGGCCCACGACTGCACCAAATCCAGATCCAACGACGAGAGACCTCCGTTCCCCTCGACACCCAACTGGCCGGGAGTTTGTCCTCGGAGTCTCGACCGGCTGAGGATCTCGATTTTACCAACGATCTCGTCAACCCTTCCCACACAGACACCCTCTCAGGGAAAGACACGCTGGAGGCTGATACCCTAGAATCTGATTTGGGATTAGCCGAAACCGATCCCCTCTTAGATGAGGAACCCGACAGCCTTTCAGCCAACCCCGACGCTTAGCGATAGGGATGGCCCCTATCGCGGTCATGGCTTTATTAGCCGAGATATCCCATCTCCTTGAGCGTATTAAGAACCTTAGTCACACTCTCCTCGTGGGATTCTAAATCCGTCCGACATTCAATCGTGGGATCGCTGGGGGGTTCATAGGGATCGCTAATCCCCGTGAAGTTAGCAATTTCACCGCTACGGGCCTTTTTGTAGAGGCCTTTGACGTCGCGATCTTCACAAACAGCTAAGGGTGCATTGACAAAGACTTCTACGAAATCGCCAATGCGAGCTTTGACTTCTTCACGCACCGCTCGATAGGGGGAAATGGCTGAGACGAGGACAATGACACCGTTGCGAGTCAACAAATGAGAGACAAAGCCGATGCGACGGATGTTTTCATCGCGATCTTCTTTACTGAATCCCAAGCCTTTAGTGAGATTTTGTCGAACAATGTCGCCATCAAGGATTTCTAACTTACAATCGAGCGATCGCAGTTGTTCCGCGACGGCCTGACTAATCGTTGTTTTTCCGGCTCCACTCAAGCCAGTGAACCAAACCGTAACACCACGTTGTTGAATCATTCTAGGTTGTCTCTGCTACTGTTATCTTACGTATCCTACCCCAGCCACAAGACCGGGGTGGAGGCATTGAAGCCAATTCAAAATACCATGTTTAGGGAAGCCTGGCCGGGAGAGTTTGCCAATGACGGCACCTGAGTTCTACAAGCCATAGAAGCCTATAATTAGCCAAGGAACGAGAAACATTAAACTGAGGGTTAAAGGCGCACCAACCCGAGCAAAATCAGTAAATTTGTAGCCCCCTGGCCCATAAACCATGGTATTGGTTTGATAGCCGATGGGACTGAGATAACTATTGGAGGCGGCAAAGGTCACTGCAAACATGGCAGCAAAGGGATTTAAACCTAAACTTTGGGCCACTTCGACAGCGATGGGTAGCATCAGCACCACCGCAGCATTGTTAGAAATAACTTCGGTAAACGCAGAGGTAATCACAAAGAAGAAAACCAAGACCCAGTAGCCTGGAAGATGTCCGCCAATCGTAACCAAATGTCCAGCAATCCAGGCGGTTGTCCCGGAGTTTCGCATCGCAATCCCCAAGGGAATTAAGCCAGCTAATAAAAAAATAATATCCCAGCGAATTGCTCCGTAAATTTCGCCTGGCCGTAAACATTTAGTTAGAATCAAGGCAATAACGCCCGCCCAAGCACTCACCAAAATTGGCATAATGTTAAAGGCAGATAAGCCGATAACCGTTAAGCCAATCAACACTGAAATCCCAGCTTTGTCCTGGCGTAACATCTCCACATTCCGCTGTTCTAGAACCAAAAGTTCTCGGGTCGTTTGTAAGCCAACAAAGCTTTGCTTGGGTCCTTGGAGGAGCAACAAATCGCCAAAACGTAGGGGAACTCGTCCTAATGGACCTTTGACCAGTTCTGAACCTCGACGCACGGCTAAAACCGTTGCGTTATAACGTTGTCGGAAACGGATTTCTTTGAGGGTTGTTCCAATTAAGCGAGAGTTGGATAAAATCAAAACTTCGCCGATTTTTTCTTCTTCTGAACTCAAAACTGATTCTAGGGAAGTTTGCGTAAATTTAACATCTGCAAATAGTTCTAATCCCCGTTCTTCACGAATTTTAAGTAAGTCTTCTCGGCTACTACGAACCACCAAGACATCCCCTGATTGCAGGATTTTGTCGGCTAAGGGTTGTGCGAAGCGAACCTTATCTCGTAGTAATTCTAAAACATCTAGGTCAAATTTTCGCTGAATCCCACTATTATTTAGGGTTTCGCCCACGAGGCTTGATTGAGGCGTAATCACTAATTCACTGACGTAATCTCGTAAGCCATAGCCTTGAGTAAACGATTCATTGTCAGTTTTGCGATCGGGTAATAGATAAGAGGCAAAGAGAGTTAAATAAAGAAGTCCAAACAAAAATATAAAAATACCCGCTTTGGAAAACTCGAAAATCGTAAAGGTTCGATAGCCTAATTGTTCCGAAAGTCCACTGGCTAAGATATTCGTTGACGTTCCCACTAAGGTCGTCATTCCCCCTAAAATTGAAACATACGACAGCGGAATCAATAATTTTGAAGGCGAACGTTTTTGTTTGCGACACCAATCTTCAACAATAGGCAGAAAAATAGCGATAACAGCCGTATTATTAATAAATCCCGAAATGGGTCCAACTATGATACCCAAGGTAAAAATTTGCTGATTTGAGGTTTGCCCACCCCAACGAATTAAAAAGTCACGAATAATTTGGATCACCCCAGTTTTAGCAATTCCCGCACTGAGAATAAACATGGCCATGACTGTCATGGTTGCTGAGTTACTAAAGCCAGACATTCCTTCTTCGGGACTGACTAAGCCGCACAGCATCAGCAAAACGGTTACAGACAAAGCAATAATATCTGGCGGTAGGAGTTCACTGACAAAACCAATCAATGCCAACACCAAGATAACCAGAGTCAGAATAATATCCATTTAGGGGTATCTTGAAAATCTGGAGGACAGTCTCCTATTCTAGTTTAATTTCTCGGAGAATAGGGGATTCTTTTGTCTTTACAGTCCTGAGCCAGTCTGTCGGGATAAATTGACGGGTTCTAGCCGTCTTGCGAGACCAGAAAATTTGATAGCATGGGACTAGCTCAGTTCGGGATTTAACGATGAAGCGTTTAAATGGTCGTGCTTTAGGGATTCTACGGGAAGCGCTTGAGAAGGACAATCGAGGCGATGTGGGGGAGCGCGTCGTTCGTAAGTTACTGCTTCAGAAATTGCAAGGATTAGCGAAACAAGAGGGGAACCCCCTGAGTGAACCTCAACTGAAACAAGTAATCCACGCCGACTATCCTCTCTTTCCTGTCGCGGTGATTGAACAAGCCGCGAAGGCAAATAACCCCTCTAAAGCTCGAACCTTGGCTGTTGCCCTGGCCGCTACGGTGGCTGGGGGTGCAGGAATCGTCGGGTTTGTCGCCTTGGCTAATCTACCCTATCCGATGATTCGTCGCCCTATTGCTGAACATGCTCCGATTCTCTTGTTGCCCAGTTTTCTGAGTATGGACGAGAATTACCGAGAGGCGATCGCCCTTGTGGAACAATCCGATCAGTTAGTCAACCAAGCCACCAGTGCGGCGGATTTGGAGTTGGGGCAAGAGAAGGTGACGCAGGCCCAACATCATCTTGATCAACTTCCCGTCTGGTTTCTTGGCTATTACCCGCAACGGTATTGTACGTTTTTTGGCTGTTCTTGGAACTTTACCCACGATGAGTTTGAGACGGCCCGCAAGGCGATCGGACGGATGGATGTGGTGCTATTCCAAGAAAAGAATGCTCATGATGAGTTAGATGAGGCATTAGGGGAACTCCAGTCCGCGCGATCGCAATACCGAGAGGCCACCACCTACCAAAGCGCCCAAAATGCCCTAGACAACTGGCAAGCCGCCATTGATCGCCTACACCTAATTCCCTCACAAACCCTCGCCGGAGAATTAGCCCGAACCCACATGACAGCCGCCAACCGGGATTTACAACAGGCCCAGCGCAGTCTCAACGACAATTAACCGTCCACAATAGTAAGGCCCCACATCCTCCCCCTCTTGCCTCAAAATGGTGCGTTCGGGCCGTTTTGGCCGGGTTGGTTGAGGCCAAAGACGTGATGAAGCCCGAACGCACCCTACCCGACTCTTGCCTATTGCCTATTGCCTTCTGCCTCTCTCCCCTACAACTGTCCAATCATTTTATGAGTCTGGGGAACCACCCGCACCTGCTGAATGGTGCGTTTCATCATGGTTTGCCAAGCCAAAATCTGCTCGGGATCAGGCACAACCGCATCGCGAAATGAATCCCGGCGTAGGGCTTCATTCGTGGCCCGTAGAACTCCATTCAGGGGAGTGACGGGTTGCAGATAAATGGGGGTATCGGGGCTAACTCGGGCCACTAAATGGGCGACTCGTTCGAGTTCCTGGGCGGGGGTGCGATCGCAGACAATGGTTTTAACGAACACCGACACCCCAGCCTCATGACATTGTCTCAAAAACAACTCATGTTCCTCCCACCAAGTTTCCCCACTGGTGCTGGGTAACTTAATATCCATCCCCACCAAATCCAAATAGGGGAGAATTGGCCCCAATTTATCAGGACGATGTCCCCCAGTCTCTAAGTAAACCGGCAGTTGGGTTCGTCGGCGGACTTCGGGCAAAAACTCCGCCAGAAACGGGGCGTGTAAGAGGGGTTCTCCTCCCGTCAAACTGAGACTGTCATGAAGTCCCGGTCGATTTTGGCGTTCAACCCAAGCGGTCAACACCTCCACCGTAATCGGATTATCATACTCGTCAAAATCCCGTAATCCCGGTGTTCGCTCGACGCGACAATGAGCCCGAGCGTGCCAGGTATGGGCGCTATCACAGTAGAGACAGCGTAAATCACAGAGGGCAAAGCGGACAAAAATTTGCCGAGTGCCGATATTTGCGCCTTCTCCCTGAATGGCGGAAAAGACTTCAACAAGTCGCGCGGTTTGCCCCTTACTCATGGCCACCTCTTAATTTCTCTACTCAGATCACTGTTGAGCTAGGTTCTATCCCTTGCCACCTAAGGTCTGATAAGCCTCTAAAATAGTGGACTCCGTTTCTTGCCAACTCAGGCATTTGTCCGTCACGGAGACGCCATAACGGAGATCATTCAAGTTGTCGGGGATCTTTTGGTTCCCTTCAAAGAGATTCGACTCCAACATCATGCCCACAATGGAGGAGTTGCCGGACTGGACTTGTTGAATGACATTTTGAAACACCCCAGACTGACGGCGATGGTCTTTCTGGGAGTTACCATGACTGCAATCGACGACGAGGCGCGGGGGAAGTCCCGCTGCTTTTAATTGTCCTTCCACCTTGGCGATGGAGTCGGCATCATAATTGACGGTGCCGCCGCCACCCCGAAGGATGATATGGGCATAATCGTTGCCGCTGGTGTTGAAAACACTAACGGAACCATTTTCGTCAATTCCCAAAAAACTATGGGGTTCTCGGGCGGCTTTCATGGCGTTGAGGGCAACTTCGATGCTGCCGTTGGTGCCATTTTTTAAGCCAACGGGCATCGAGAGTCCACTGGCCATCTCGCGGTGGGTTTGCGATTCAATGGTGCGAGCGCCGATCGCCGACCAACTGAGGACATCGCTGATATATTGCGGCACGATGGGATCGAGGGCTTCGGTAGCGGTGGGTAGCCCGAGATCGGCGATGTCAACGAGGAGTTGGCGGGCCAGGAGTAACCCTTTCTGGATGTGGAAGGAGTCATCCATATCGGGGTCGTTGATTAACCCTTTCCAGCCGACGGTGGTGCGGGGTTTCTCGAAATAGACGCGCATCACCAGCAGGAGTTTGTCTTGGACGCGATCGCTCAACTCCCGCAGCCGTTGGGCGTACTCGATCGCCGCCTTGACATCATGAATCGAACAGGGACCAACCACCACAAAGCTACGGGAATCGCGGCGATCGAGAATGGCCTCAAGTTGCTGACGAGACTCCACAATCGTCTGTTCGGCGCGATCGCTCAGGGGAACCTGGGCCTTCATCTCAACTGGCGGTTGCAGAACCTTGGCGTTGGCAATATGGGTGTTGAAGAGTTGTTGCGGCATGGTTTGCGGCATGGTTTGCGGCATAGTGGGCGGCGTGATGGGCAGTCTGGGTCTGGAGCGGTGGCGCTGAGGTTAAAGCCTGAGTGTTCATTTTAAACCAGTTCTCGGACGAAGGATATCTCGAAATTCTTACAAACCCCGATTCGGGAGCTATATTCAGATGGTGAAGAGGGCTAAAACTCTTCTGAGTCTGGAGTTTGAGCGATCGCCGCCTGAGAGCGTTTCATTAACTCCGTCACCGTCAGGAACTCATAACCTTGCTGTTGCAAGGATTCAATCAGCTGTGGCAGGGCGGCGACGGTATGATGACGGGGTCCGCCGCCATCGTGCAAGAGAACGATCGCCCCTGGGTGAATCTGGGCGAGAACCTGATCGAGAATCTCTGACTGTGAGAGAAAATAATCGAAACTATCGACGGACCACATGGTAATGGTCTGGTTCTGGCGGGCGCTGTAGGGGGTGAGGGCGTTGTTTAGGTAGCCGCCGGGGGGACGAAATAGTTGAGTTCGCACTCGCGTATAGTCGTAGATCAGTTCAGCGGTGGGTTCAATTTCCCGGTAGGCTTCTGCTTCGCTGTTAACGATGTAGGGATGAGACCAGGTATGATTTCCCAGTAGATGTCCATCGGCGACGATTCGCTGTAAAACCTCGGGATAGCTAGAGATGACTTGCCCGAGTACAAAGAAGGTGGCGAGGATGTCGTAGCTTTCTAAAATATCTAGGATTTGCAGGGTATACGGAGACGGACCATCGTCAAAGGTTAAGGCGATGGCGCGATCGCCCAGGGCCAGGGGGAGCGATCGCACAATTTGACCCTGATACGCTTCAGGAACAAATTGCTCGATATCCGGGGGAATGCGATTCTGTTCAATTTGCCGTTGGGTATTGGCTTTAAGTCGTTCTAATCGTGCGACAGAAATCGCGGTATGTTGTTTGACATTCTGCTCAACTGGGATAGCTTGCAATGGCAACAATTGCGGTCGGTAGACGACTGGACTCATGGCCAGCAAGGGGATTGCCCCGAACAGCAACACCAGCGCAACTAGGATACCCTGGCCGGGCAAAGGAGACCGGATCACGAGAGGGGTCCATCGGGTCATGAAAGACATCAGCAAATTGAGAAGTTTTGCAGGGCTGATCACGGCTCTTTAACGTCTGTCTTGTCAACAATTGAGAAAACTTCATTGTTCTTTATACTCTGAAGCCGCCTCATCTTTTATAATTTAAGGTGGTGATGCAGTAGAGGTAAATGGGGTGCTTCAATTTTTGGGATTATCGCAACGGGTGAACATTGAATGGCTCAAAAGGAATTACGGTTGGTTTTTCTGGTCTATTCCTCTCTTGGCCTTGGCGATCGCCGATGTTCTGCCCTCGACCGTTACGCCAAGTTCTCCGGCGATCGCTCAAGAGATGCCCGACCATTCTGGGAGTTCTGCCGACGGAATTTATGTCTATGGTGAATCCCCTCAGCTTCAGATTCTAGGAAGGGCGTATATCGTCCTAGAATCCCGAGGAAACCAGGTTGTAGGTGGATTTTATATGTATCAGTCCTCGTTCGATTGTTTCTACGGGCAAATGACCCATCAATCTTTACAAGTTACGGTGATTCCCACCTACGAAGAGACCCGTTATTCCTATGCCATTCAACGCTCAGATACGGCGATCGCCAGCCCAAACACTCCCCCGATAACACCTGAATTTGAGGGCTTTTACCGCCTTCAGAATCCTGACGAGGTCGCCAACCGAGTCCTCGACACTTGCCGCAATGAGTATGCAGATTTAGTCTGGCAGTAACGGGCAGCTATCTGTTGCCTAGACAACGAGATAATCGGGGCGAAACCGTCAAGAAACACTTGACCCCATTCGCCCCAATTAGAATGGGTTTAAGCCAAACCGACGTTTTTAGCTATTCACTAAATAGCGCCGTAGAAAACTTTCCAAGGATTCCATTTGAATATCAAACACCGATTCTAAGCGATGAATTTCTTCAGATGTACAGAAAAATTCATTCGCCAGAAGAATGCGTAAGGTTCCGAGCGATCGCTGTAATTCAGGATTGATAAAACCAACCGCTGAGCGAACCCCATCCAAAACACTTAAGGGAAGATTGACCACAAAAGGATCTTTCTGAAACACGCGCCCAAAGATTTTGGGGATATCATCACGGTTGAGAATCTCCGGGCCACCCACCGCAAAGATCTGATTTCGCGCCGCCTCTCGCTCAGTTGCTTGAATGGCAATTTCAGCTAAATCATCAGGGCTGAGAATTGAGGAGCGATTCTTGAGATCGCCAATCGCAAAATAGAGTCCCGTATCACGAAATCGCTCCGCCAAGGGTAAGAGATTAGACGCAAACCCCGAAGGACGCAAAATCGTATAGGTCAACTCACTCTTTTGCAAGGCATTTTCCACCTCGCGCTTGGCCTTAAAGACGGGAGAATCTTGGTAGCCGCGCTCGGTTCCCAACACAGACACATAGACAAACTGCTCAACCCGATTTTCCTGACCAAAATCCATTAAATCAATGTTGGCGCGGTAATCAATGGCTTGAGCTTGACCCCCATCGGAGCCATGAGCGCTGATAATATAGCGAACATCACGACAGGCCTTGCGGATATCTCGTTCCTGGGCTAAATCACCGATAAAAATTTCGGCGCCTCGTTGTTCGAGTTCAGCATAACTCGACGATAGTCGCACAAAGGCTCGCACGGGGAGATCGCGATCGCGCAATCGCCGTACAATGCGTTTTCCGATACTTCCGGTTGCACCAGTGACTAAATACATAAAGCGATTTCCGTTTTAAACTTGAAAGGTAACAACTGAGGGGCAATCGTAACTGTGACCGATCACCTGTGGGCATTACCTATGCTTGTTATTGTATTTGCCTTGGGCGCGTCTATCGGTAGTTTCGCCAATGTGGTGATTTATCGCCTCCCGGCTGGACTCTCTTTACTCTATCCCCCCTCCCGCTGTCCCCATTGCGGCCATAGCCTAGGGAAAGGGGAGAACATCCCGGTTTTGGGCTGGTTGCGCCTCAAAGGGCGCTGCGCTCATTGTCACGCCCCCATCTCCCCTCGCTATCCCATGGTCGAAGCGGTGACAGGATTGCTCTTTTTAGGGGTGTTTCTGCGCTATCAGGTTTCCCTCACCACCTTCGGCTATTGGCTGTTTTTAACCGGGTTATTGATTTTGGCCCTAATTGACTGGGATACAATGATCCTGCCCAATCCCCTAACACGCTTAGGAGTCGTCTCAGGCTTGGTCTATCATTGCCTACAAGGCTGGCAAGGAGACTCGGCCATAGGGGGACTCATGCAAGGGATTTTCGGGGCAGTCCTGGGCATTTGGCTGGTGGATGCGGTGCGTTTTCTGGGGTCCCTGGCCTGGGGAAAAGAGGCCATGGGCGCCGGTGACGGGAAATTATTGGCCGCCGTTGGGGCTTGGTTAGGCCCCGGCCTGATGATGGTCACCGGCTTTTTAGGGGCCTTGTTGGGTGCGGTCATAGGTGGGGGGGCGATCGCCCTGGGACTGTTGAGGCGATCGCAGCCGATGCCCTTTGGTCCATTTCTTGCCCTGGCTGGAGCGGTTGCGGCGATTTGGGGAGAGACGTTACTCAACCTCTATTTAGAGGTCTTTTTCCCCGCTGGAGTGCTTTAACCCTCACTGTCGTCCCGAGGACGAATCGCGCCGTTATAGATCATATCTAACTCCCAGGTGTCGGGATCAACAACGATCACCGTTTCTATGGTGTAGTTTGACGCCCCAGGCGCTCGTCCGAAAAAGTTAAATTCAAGCTGGCCCGCTTCTGTCACCCGATAGGGAGACTCCGCCGAGGGACCGTGCATGGAGGGTTCAGCCCGGTAAGTCTGTAAGCCTCCGTTGAGTCGTTCTGCGAATTGACGGGCCTGGTTCTTAGCGCGGTTCAAGTCCAAGGGTGACAGAGATAACGCTTCTAACGCCGGATCATTTGTGGGCGTCTCAGCTTGAGCCTGAGCTGGCTGAATGTTCACGGCGGGAGCCGTTAGGAGCATCAGCAGAATAAGCGGTAAGACCGGTTTCATGAAACTTTCCTCAACAAATTTGGGGTTAAATCGACTACAGATCAGAGTATCCTGGGGGAAGAGCCGACGAAATCCGACAATTCCAGATCCCAATCTGCCACAAGAAATCGCGTTAGAGTACCGGAATTTGATAGGATGCGATCCATGACAGAGATCCTTGACTTAACCGTCAGCACCCCCGGCTGAAGCACGGGGGCTTCGTGCCCTCCCCTTCAGGTAGCTGACCAGCTTAAGCCTTAACTGGCTACGTGAGCGAGCAAGAGTTAAAGTTCCTACCCGGGAATGCGTGCTAGTTCCCGGCTCTAGAATCGAATCGTTAAACAGTCCTAAGGGGTTAAGACAGTGCGATTTGGAAAGTACCGACTCTGAACATTAGCGTTCGCGCAGCGTGCGCGTTAGCGCATAGCAAACATTACCCCGCAAGGGAGTCGGAGCCAACCATAGCTCCATGGAGGGGCAACCATACCCCTCCACCCCGCAAGGGGGTGCTGGCGGCTAAAGCCGCTTGAGTCGGTTTTCCTCTCCGCGATAAATCACGGAGCTTCCAACCCTCCCAGGAGTTTTACGTGACCGGCTCTGTCTGTAATTTGACCTCAGCCGCGAGATTGCTTTTAAAAATCCCAGAACTTCATGTCTCTATTTGATTGGTTTGCCGACCGACGTAAGTTAAATTCCATCGGTCAGAAGCAGCAAGAACGAGAAATCGCCGAGGGGCTTTGGACAAAGTGTGAGTCCTGTGGCGTCTTGACCTATAGTAAAGACTTAGCCGCAAACCACATGGTTTGTCCAGAATGCGGCCATCATCGTCGCATTTTTAGCGACGATCGCATTCAACACCTAATCGACCGGGAGACGTGGCAACGCCTCAATAGCCACTTACGTCCGACTGACCCCTTAGGATTTTGCGATCGCAAAGCCTACCGCGATCGCCTCAGCGATTACCAAAACAAAACCCAACTCAATGATGCCATCCAAACGGGGTTTGGAGACCTCGATGGCTTACCCGTAGCCCTCGGGGTCATGGACTTTCGCTTCATGGGAGGCAGTATGGGATCCGTGGTGGGAGAAACCCTCACCCGTCTAATTGAAGAAGGAACCGCCGATCGCCGCCCCGTGATTATCGTCTGCGCCTCGGGGGGAGCGCGGATGCAAGAAGGGATGTTGAGCCTCATGCAGATGGCGAAAATTTCCGGGGCCTTGCAACGCCATCGTCAAGCCCAATTGCTTTATATCCCCATCTTGACGCATCCCACCACCGGCGGCGTGACGGCCAGTTTTGCCATGTTAGGTGATATTATCCTGGCTGAACCGAAAGCAACCATCGGTTTTGCGGGACGGCGGGTGATTGAGCAAACCCTACGCCAGAAACTCCCCGACGACTTTCAATCGGCCGAAGATTTGCTCAAACATGGATTTGTCGATGCCATTGTGCCACGGCCCCAACTCAAAGGGCTGTTGGCCCAATTGATTCGTTTGCATCATCCGTCGCCCCAACGGGAGCATCATCGAGTTCCTCGTCATCTGACGAGTGATGCCATGGCCCTAGACGTTTCCGGGTCAAATGAGTCAACTTAGCGCTCTAAAGATAACAAATCCTTAAACCACCTGCTCTAACGTCCCCAGACTCTGGCATGATATGTGTACTGACAAGAGATTTAAGCTTGTCCCACATTCAAGCTTTGCTGAACATCAATAACGTTTAGAGGAAAACAATGCTAAAAAGATTCTTTTGGCTTGCGATCGCCACGGTCGTCTTAGTTTGGAACCTTGGCAACAACAGCGCCATGGCGTTGCAACTTGATGCCGAAACCCGCACGGTCCCCTTGAATGAACAAGGGGAAACCACCACCTTGTCCATCGAACAAGCCACCCGAGGAAAACGCCTATTTGGGGATATTTGCGCCCAGTGCCACCCCGTTGGCCTGACCAAGACCAACCCCAACGTCAACCTAAGTTCCGAAAGTTTATCCCTAGCCACACCCCGCCGGGATAATGTTGAAGCTTTGGTGGATTATATGAAAAACCCCACCACCTTTGATGGTGAGTTTGACATTTCTGAACTGCATCCGGCGACCTCGAGTGCAGATATTTTCCCTGAGATGAGAAATTTAACAGACGACGATTTGTTTAACATTGCTGGGCATATTCTGATTCAGCCCAAACTGCGTGGAACCCAATGGGGTGGTGGTAAGGTTTACAACTAAGCCCCGATTTGCACCCTGACAGGGTTGAGAGAACCGGGCGATCTGCCAATGCGATCGCCGGTTTTTTTGATTCTGCCCTTTTTGCCGTTTTTACCGAAAGACAATCATGGCTTTTTACCCAATAGCTACTGCGGGAACCTGGCTCAAACGAACCCTGACCGCAATGGCCGCGATCGCCCTCATGCTACTGAGTGCCACGCCCGCCCTAGCCGATGGCATTAACGCCGATGTTAAGCGTTATCTCACCCCCGATGGCCCCGCCGAGGTCAAATTGGACGCTCAAGGCAACAGCGCCCAGTATAGCGGCGAAGCCCTAACCCGAGGCCGAGATATCTTCATGGAAAACTGTGCCTACTGTCATGCCAACGGCTTAACGCTGCCCCTGCCGCAAATCTCCTTAACTCTGGCCGATCTCGCCGGGGCCACCCCGCCACGGGACAATATCGACAGTTTTGTCACCTATTTACGGGAACCCATGACCTACGACGGCTCAGAACCGAGTTACTGGTGCCGCGAAGTCCCTGAAAGCTGGCTAGCTCGCCCTGAACTCGAAGAACTCGCCGCCTTTACCCTCAGCGCAGCCGAGAAAGTTCCCGGCTGGGGAAGCGTCCCCTCCAACCGCTAACTCCAACTCAACTA
This sequence comes from Sodalinema sp., assembly GCF_046483825.1. Taxonomy (NCBI): domain Bacteria; kingdom Bacillati; phylum Cyanobacteriota; class Cyanophyceae; order Oscillatoriales; family Oscillatoriaceae; genus Sodalinema; species Sodalinema sp. Next base: position 13,407 of record NZ_JAWOCL010000218.1, on the reverse strand, counting down.
AGATCTCGATTAGCGGATTATGATCGGCGTCGAGGCGGAGTCGGAGTCTCAACCGTGGCTTCGGGGTGTTCGACGTACGAATTGTTGGCATAGGGATCGTAGAGGGCCGCCCCATACTCTAATTCAGAGGAGGTTGAAGGCTCCTCGGGTTCCTCATAAGGAATCTCGACCGTGATTTCCGCCCCATTCACCACCGCTCCGAGAACCCGGACTCGGTCTTCAGCCTCTTCTAGCATTTCGGCATATTCATTGAGCAAGCCCCCCTGAGTGATACCGGGACGGGCCACCAGTAGCAGACCATCCGTAAAGGGTTCAAGGGTGAGGGTATCATCGCAGCGACTCAAGGAGGGGGAATCGACCACCACCAGGTCAAAACGCGCCCGGGCCTGCATCAATAGTTGTCGTAGCTCACTCGATTCAATAATCGCCGGTACATTGCGTTGGGGACCCGGACTCGGGACCACATAGAAATTGGGGACATCTGGCACTAGATGAGCATTCTGATTGAGGCTGTCGTAGTGACGCAGAGGTTCCGTTAACCGTTGGGGATCGAGGGCAAGTTTCAAGACATTGGCCCGAGAGGGCGATCGCACATCGGCTTCAACCAAGAGCGTGCGCTTCCCTGAACGGGCCGCTGCGATGGCCAAATTATAAGCCGTCAAGGACTTACCCTCCCCGGCTGCAAAACTGGTCACCAAAACAATACGCGGCGGCGTTCCTTCGAGTCGTTGTAAATTGCTGCGGACTCGCTCGTAATACTCCAAATAGGGAGAATGAGCCGACATCAGCAGGGGAAAGAAATCTTCCTCAACAGGTTCCAAGGACTCGATCTGAGGAATCGTACCCAAGACCGTTAAATCCCGACCTTCCAACGCCCCTTGGACTTCCTCCATCGTATAGAAGCGTCCTTCGAGAGCCGACAAACCAAAAATTAACACCGCCCCGGCGGCCAGTCCAGCACCACCACCAATCAGGACCAACATAAAGATATTCGCCGCCTCCTCCCGTTGTTCTTGCACCCGAGGTTCTTGGGCAATACTGAGGTTACTGACGGTTTCAGTGCGTGCTGACTCGGCATCAATCAAGCGAGCTTGCAACTGATTAAACAGAGACTTATGAATCGCCACAACTTGGCTGAGTCGTTCCCGTTCCAACTCTAAATTGGGGAGATTTTGGTACTCACTCCGTAACTCAGTTTCAGCCTGCTCAGAGCGGGCCAAATTCTGCACCAACGTCTCTCGTTGAGTTTGTAACCCTACCAACTGATTCGCCATTTCCTGACGAACCGGGTCGAGGCTACTTTCGGTTCGAACCCGTCGGCTGTCATAAAACGGAGTCCCAATTCCATCACCACCAATCACCTCCCGCGCGCGGTTTTCGAGCAAACGTTCGAGTCCCGATAACTGGCGGCGCAACTCGACGACTTCCGGGTGATCTGGGCGTAGGGTTTGGCTTAAAAGTGCTTGCTGGCTTTCAATTTGGTGAATCTGTCCCCGCAGATTATTAACAATGGGATCACGACTGAGGGCTGAAGAGGTATAGGCTTCATCAACGGTCAACCCCAAACGCGCTTCGAGACTCTGCATTTGGGTCGTCACTTCCTCAATTTGTCGTTGCAGTTGTTCCTGCTGGTTCTCGGCACCGCGAATATTGTTGACCAAAACACCATCGCGACCCAAAATCAGGGCCGCCCCTTCAACGCGGTCAAACTGGACGAGACGATCTTCGGCTTCTCGTAAATCTGCTTCAACTTCAGGAATGCGCTCGTTGAGAGCAGCAATCAGGACATCGAGTCTTGATGTGTTCAGCCTTAGGCTTTTCTCAACGGCCGACTCCATCAGCAACTGCACGACCTCTTCGGCTCGCTCGGGTGTTGAATCGGTATAGGAAAATTTATATAACTTTGGCCCATTCCCTCCCGGAGTTTGCAGTTGAGCAGATTTAACCTTGCGAGGTGGGATACCGACCTGTTGTGAGATCTGCTCAGCCACCTGGTCATCAATCAGAAAGTCCCGATTTAGAGCCTGTAACCCTTGCTCTTGAATGTTCGGCCCGGTTTGTGAGACGGTCACCGGTTCCTCATTCAGACTCATCACACCTGAAGCGTTGTAACTTGGCGGGGGCGGTTCTTCTAAACCCAAGAGTCCGGACACGCCGACAGCAAGGGCAAAGACGGCAAATCCGGCAAATTTATATTTGCCGAAGGCAATGATGTACCGTTTGACGATTGAAGGGGCCACAGTTAATTTACCTAGTTGAGTCCTATTTATAGTTTAAAGGCTACAGACACGATCAAAAACTCGATCGCTTGGTCGCCCCGTCTGTGAGCGAGCGGGGAGTCGTCAATTAGACGCGAGACGGTTAAATCAGAGTCAGAGCCTTAGTTTTGATTATCTGTTTCACCATCGGGGCCAAACAGGTTATCAGCACTGTTAGAAAGTTGGTCAAAGAATAAGAGAAACCCCAAGACATCTCGGAAGGGTTGGGTGAAGGTATTGAGGAAGTTCCCGAGTTGGGCAACAAGGTTCCGTCCGACGACGATCACATCGCGATCTTGGAGCAGGGGATTTTCCTCCATATTACCCATGATGGCTTCTCGCACGTTGTAATGTTGTGTAACGGGTTCGCCGGCTTCTTCATCAAAGCGAATTAAGGCGACTCGACCTAAGCGAGCGGTATTGAGGGGAACTCCGGCCACGGCATCGGCTAGGCGACTTCCTGCGGGTAGATCTTGTCGTCCGGCGGAGTTCCCGGGGCGACTGATTAACCGCACGACAATGCGCTGTTGGGAGAGACTGGTGCGGGTCATCAGTTCAATGTCGTAATCCTCTCGGTCTTCGGGGCGAATTTCGGGGACGATAATCACGTCGCCATCTTCGAGACCGAGTTGGGGTAAGGGCCGTCCTTCGAGCAGGGGGGTAAACAGATCCAGTTCTCGTTCGATCGCCGTCCCATCAGGAAGGCGACGACGGACGAGGATACGTCGGAGGTCAGCGGTAGTTTTGGTTCCTTGGGCGGCGACGAGGGCGCCGTCAACCTCGGGAGCGGGACGGGAGGAAAAGTCATAGAAGCCGGGACGGACGACTTCGCCGGTGATGGTGATGGCGATGGGTTGGGCGGCGGTGGAGACGAGGGCGGTTCGTTGCAGGATGTCGCGATCGTAGTTGGAGTCAAATTCTCGGGGTCGGGTGGGAACCCGAATCACATCTCCATCCCGTAACCGCACGTCGGGAATGGCTTGGCCGAGAATGAGGGGAGTATGGAGGTCAAAGGTTTGAGTGATCTGTTCTCCGTTCGGAAACCGTCGCTCTACGGTGACTTGTCGCAAGTCCGCATCCATGGTGACGCCACCGGCGGTGAGGAGGGCTTGAACCAGAGGCGAGTTGGGGGTAATGGGAAAGAATCCGGGACTTGCTACTTCACCGGTGACGGTGATCTGAGATTGTCGTGGCTGGGCCAGAACAACTTGAACTTCGGGGTTGACCACGAATTTGTTGAGGGAGTCTTCGAGGAAGTTGGCCGCTTCTTCAACGGTGAGACCTTGTAGATTGATGGTTCCGAGGAGGGGAACGAAGATCGTTCCTTGGAAGGAGAGTTGAGCGGTGGTACTGAGGTCTTGAAAGGGGGGTTGAACAACGATGGAAATTCCGTCGCCGATGTCGAGGCGGTATTCTTCCCAGTCCACGCTATCGAGGGGAATGTCCTCGGGCTGAGGTCGGCGAGGATCTTGAAGGATGGCCGGGGGAAGTTGTTGGGAGGTGGGGAGTTGGTCGAGGCGATCGCGTAACCAGGTTTCTAAATAGTCCATGGTTTCGCGGTGTTGCACTTCTCCCTGGCTCTCAAGTTGCTGCCATTGGCGTGAGGGCCGACCTTGGGGAATGCTGGGGTCTAGGATGCGTTGCTCGCCTTCGTTTTCAGGAACCCGATCGCGTTCGGGAATTTCCTCGCGTTCGGGAATTTCCTCGCTTTGGGCGATCGCCTTGGCCATGGGCAACACTTGAATGGCGAGGAGAACGGCACCTGAGACGACGGCGGTGCGACAACGCCAGGAGGGTAGGGAGAGGAAGTGGGACTGGGTCATGGCGAATCTCGGGCTTCGAGAGGGCATGGCGGGGCAGACGATGCGGATACCCTGGAATCGTGGTGGACAGCGTTATTGAGGGCTGGCGTCAGAGCTGAAGCCTTGTTCGATAAGGGCCTGATGAACCTGTTGGGCAAGGGCTTTGACGAAGGGGCTAGCCGCTTCGACGGGACTGAGATGCTCGATGGGAATAATCAGAGACACGGCAACCCAGGGAACGCGACGACCTTGTATACGAGCCATGCGATCGCGCCAAAACCAACGCACTAGGCTCGGATTGCCCCCGGTTTCCCAAGCATACCACTGGGCAATGGCAAAGCTGCGCTGTTGAGTCCAGCCCCGGAAGTAGCGGACGTGAACGGTTGTGTCTTGTCCTTGGTTATTGCTGAGGCTGAACTTAAGTTGTTGATGTTGGTCTTCGGTCCAGTTTTGCCCCTGGGCTCGTCCGAGTCCCCGGATATCGAGCCATTCCATTTGCGGTTGGGCAGAGGTCCCGCTTTGGACTCGCTGGGGACTCATGAGGATGGTGGCGCGATCGCAACCTGTGCGGGAACCGCAATCGCTTGGGGGGTCGATGGAGTCGTCTCCGTCCCAGGCTACGGTTTGCATGATCCATTGATTCGGTCCAAGGCGTACGCTCTGACGATCAACAGTCGTCCAATTATCGAGGCTTAATCCCTCTTCGGTGAGCTGTTGTAGTGAGGAAATGGGGGCATCGGGAATGGCGTCAATGGGAGGCTTCCCCTGGAGGTATTTGGGAATCGCCCCCAGGAGGAACAAGATCACGAACAGGGCGATCGCCACTTTGGTAAACCAGGATGAGCGAGATGGCGCTTCTGAGGGGTTGGCCGTTGAAATCGATTTGTCGACAGTCATAATACGTGAGGGTCCTAGGCAGTCCGCAAGGGCGATCGCCCCCCTCTGTTATAGCAGGGTTCCCGCCGGGTGAAATCCCCATTCCCATGCCAATGGGTTCCATGAAAAAGGGCTAGAGGCGATCTGACCCCTAGCCTTGCATTTTTTTGATGGGCAGAGAGAGACTCGAACTCTCACGGCCGAAGCCGCCACATTTTGAGTGTGGTGCGTCTACCAATTTCGCCATCCGCCCGTTGCGTTGGTTTTGTCACTATAGCACCTTTTGCTCGGGTTTAACAAGTCATAATAATTTTGGCTGCTGGCCCAGCGATCAATCTCCCGCGCTCGTAGGACCGGAACCGGATGGCTCAATTGTTCCGTTTGCAGTTGTTTGAGGGCTTCCCCGAGAGCATCATCGCTGATGTCATCATAGGAGCGGGCTTGCTCTAGGAAGGCATCTAAGTTCAACTGTGGCGATAGAGTCGGGGAACCGCCGGCCAGTTTCATCAGTACCGACATGACCGTGCGAGGATTTTGGGTGGCTAACAAGGCGGCGCGATCGCAGCTAAACTCGGCACAACGCAGCCATTCCAACATTTGTGCTTGCAGACTCTGGGCCACGAGCGTTCCCCAATTGGGGACTTGCCCCACGGCTAGAGTAATTAAGTTGGCTAACGTCAAATAGACTCCATGTTCGCATTTGAGATGTCCCAACTCATGGGCAATCACGGCCTGGGTTTCTTCGGGGGTTAACAGTTCAATTAACGAGGTATGCAGCACCACAAAGGCTTGTCGTCCCCGCATGGCAAAGGTGTAAGCATTCGGGACGGGATGTTGGCGGACATACAATTGCGGGGCTTCGACATCCAACACCTTGGCTGCCTCAACCAGTAACTGATGGAGTTCGGGCAGTTGCTGTTCGCTGACTCGCACCCCCGAGGCGATATTTTCCAGATAAAAATACTGTTCTCCCAAAGCCCCCAACAAATTCCGCACCAGTAAATCGACGCCAGGAATCTGTTTTAGGGCAGTGGTGGCCTGTAAATCCAGGGGATGACGGAACTGTTCCGACTTTAGCCCCAGCAAAAGGGTTTTGGGAAAAGACATGATGAGGAGGATGAGAAAAACACTAATCTTTCCTAAGTGTACCTAGTTTGGAGAAGGCAAGAGGCAAGAGGCAATAGGCAATAGTCCATAAAAGGCAAACAGTGAGCCATCGTGGGATGGACTCACTGTTTGGGCGGATTGTTTGGTATCAGTAGTCAGATAAAATAAGACAGTGAGAACAACAGTAACCCTTGTCAAATAACTATTTTACACCTATCAACTGTCCACTCTCAACTGTCTATTTTCAAGATCTCTCCGATGAAGGTTAGGGGGTGCTGTCGTTGCCGACAGCGACTCGTTCGACTTGGGCGCCGAGTTTTTGGAGTTTACCGGCTAGATTTTCGTAGCCGCGATCGAGATGTCGTAACTCCTGAACAATCGTTTTGCCTTCGGCGGCTAACCCGGCTAACACCAGTGCTGCCGAGGCTCGTAAATCCGTGGCCACCACAGGAGCGCCCGAGAGCATGGGAACCCCACGAACCACCGCAATGTTGCCTTTGACTCGAATATCGGCTCCCATCCGCTGCAATTCCGCCACATGACGCAAGCGATTTTCAAAGACCGTTTCCGTAATCACACTACTACCGTTACTTAGAGTCAGTAGCGCCATAAATTGGGCCTGCATATCAGTCGGGAAACCGGGAAAGGGTTGAGTTTCGATATCGACGGCTTCGATCGCCCCTGGGATGACTCGCAAGCGGTCTGGAGAATCCATGACCACCTCAGTACCAGCGCGGCGTAACTTAGCGATGGCGGCGGTTAGATGGTCAGGAATCACCGGGGAGAGGCTAATCTCGGACCGGGTAATGGCTCCAGCAACCAGGAACGTCCCGGCTTCGATGCGATCGGGGACAATACTGTAGTCAGCGGTATGCAGTTGAGAGACACCCTGAATGTAAATGGTTTTGGTTCCTGCGCCTTGGATATTGGCCCCCATCGCGCGACAGAAGTTGGCTAAGTCGATGACTTCGGGTTCTTGGGCTGCATTATCAAGGATGGTTTCCCCATCAGCGAGGGTGGCGGCCATCATCAAGGTTTCCGTGGCCCCGACGCTGGGATAGTCGAGATGGATTTTAGCCCCTTGCAGTCGTTGTCGTCCGCCGGTGATGCAGGCCCGGACAACGCCATGTTGAATTTGTACATCAGCGCCGAGAGCTTGTAAGCCGCGAACATGGAGGTCAACGGGACGAGCGCCGATGGCGCAGCCGCCGGGAAGGGGAACGTTAGCCACCCCTAGACGTGCTAGGAGGGGGCCAATCACGAAGAAACTCGCCCTCAGTTGGCTGACGAGTTCGTAGGGGGCTTGGGATTGACCGATATGGGTGGCATCGATTTCCATCAGATCCCCGTCACGGCGCAGTTTAACCCCTAGGGCGCTGACGATTTGTGCCATACGAGCAATGTCAACCAGTCCGGGGACATTGCGAAGACGGCAGGTTTCGGGACAGAGTAAGGCTCCGGCAATTAGGGCCAGGGCAGCGTTTTTCGCGCCGCTGATGGTCACGTCTCCAGCGAGAGACTGCCGTCCCCAAATATGCAGAACGGACTCGGTCACTTCCGTAGCGGGGGTCAGTTCTAGCGTGTTGGTTGACATAGGGGGATGTGCAGTATCAGTACGATTGGTGTTGGGGTACGGGGAACGGAGTTCCTTAGGGTCAAAAGAACGATTAATGGGTCTGTCCTCCAGAACGACAGTCTCAGCTCAGTAGAGATGAAAGTTTGGTTTTGATTTTATCCAAAACCTAGAACATCACGTTTCAATTCCTCGAATGGGCTTAAGAACGCTTGAAATTTTGCTCTAGGCCAGGAACGATGCACCCTTAGGCGCGATCGCCAAAGGATCACGACCTAAATTTAGGCATTAGCGTTACACGATGTCATTAGGTTTGTCAATCCTATGGCCATGGCTTGACGTTGATATGACAAGGAAAACGACTGGCCACGTCAGATGCAACGATCGGGGATCACCCGAGAGGAAGGAGATACAGCGGGTTTTAACTGGCTAAGGCTTTGGGATCAAACTGTTTGTGTAGGATCTCTTCAGCGGCGTGAGATTCGAGGGGACGGGAGAACCAGTACCCTTGTCCGTAATGACAGCCGAGATCTTGCAGGTATTGCAGTTGCTGTAGATTTTCAATGCCTTCGGCGATGGTTTTAATCTGTAAGTGTTGAGCTAAATTGACGATCGCCTGCACAATGGGAGGCTGGCCATCGCCGTTAAACAACCGCTCGATAAAGGAGCGATCCAATTTCAGGATCTGAATCGGGAAGCGGTGCAGGTAGTTTAGGGAACAATAGCCGGTGCCAAAGTCGTCCAGGCAGAGGACTACGTGCCGCTGTTGGATTTGTTCGAGTAAGCCGATCGCCGTATCGACATCTTCCATCAAGGCGGTTTCAGTGATTTCAAGTTTCAGGGTTTGTCCATCGAGGTGAGTTTCGGCTAAAAGGGTATCGAGTTGCTCAATAAAGGCCGGGGAGAGTTGTTTTCCTGAGAGGTTAATACTCATCGAGAGGCGATCGCAGCCGAGAACCGTCTGTTGCCAATGTTGCAGTTGATAGCCAGCGGTGCGCAACACCCAGGCCCCTAGAGCCTGAATTGAGCCGCTTTCCTCAGAAATGGGGATAAACTCAGAGGGTGAGATGTTACCATACTGAGGATGTCGCCAGCGGACGAGGGCTTCAAATCCTATCACCGTTAAACTCTCTAGGGAGACAATGGGTTGATAGACCACGTTTAACTCATTGCGCTTCATGGCTCCGCGCAGATCCGTTTCAAGTTGCAGCCGTCGCACGGTTTCACTGCGCATGGTGCGATCAAACAGGACATAGCCAGCATCGGGTTTCTGCTTTTTCGCCCGATAGAGGGCGATATCGGCATCTTGTAATAAATCTTGAGGTTGTTGATGGCTGGGATCTCCCGGCGCGATGCCAATACTGACTTGGGTAAAGATACGATGATTTTCGACGTGCAAGGGATCTTGGAGACACTGTTGTAAACGCTTCGCCAGTTCAATGGCTTCCTCAAGATCCCGGATATTTTCCATCAAGATGGTAAATTCGTCCCCACCGAGTCGGGCCAAAGCATCACCCGGACGTAAACAGAGTTCAAGTCGTTGGGCGATTTCCAACAGCAGGCGATCGCCCACCACATGACCCAGACTATCATTAACCCCTTTAAAATTATCTAAGTCCAGGAATAACAGTGCAAAACGATACTCCTGGTGACGGCGCGATCGCCGCAAACTGCGTTCAAGTTGTGAGAGAAACCAGCCCCGATTCCATAATCCCGTCAATTCATCATGGGAGGCGTTATAGCGCAGTCGTTGTTCGGTTCGTTTGCGTTCCGTGATATCCACCACAGAGCCTTCATAGTAAAGCAGAACGCCATGATCATTGCGCACCGCACGGACATCTTCAGAAATCCACACCACTGAACCATCGCGGCGATAGACTTCCGCCTCAAAGCCTGAGACCACTTTTTGAGTTTGTAACAGTCGTAGCAGTTTTGCGCGACGACTCGAATCAACATAGAGTTGGCGATCAATGTTATCGAGTGTACGAATCAAATGCTCCGGGGAATCATAGCCCAAAATCGTCGCCAAGGCAGGATTCGCACTGAGGTAATAGCCCTCTGGAGAGATTTGAAAAATTCCCTCAATAGCGTTCTCAAAAATGCTGCGATATTTCGCTTCGGCCGTGGCCAGGGCTTGTATGGTGCGCTGGCGATCGGTAATATCATTGCCAATGCCCACAATAAATTCACAGCGACCCTGGGGCCATTGACGTACCGAACGACCATGCCAAGCCACCCACAACACCCGTCCATCTCGTGTGACGAGAGAGGTTTCGCTATGCGTCATCCCTTGGACATGAATCAGACGGTGCAAAATCTCTCGGACTCGTGGCTGATCCTGAGGGGGAACAAACGTCGACAGATAATCTCGCCCGAGGACTTCATCTCGGGAATACCCCAAAGCGGTCAGCATCGCTTCATTCATACGCAGCACCTCTCCCTCGGGAGAAATCGCCACAACAAAAGCCGGATTGGCTTCAATCAGAGTGTGATTAAACAGGCGTTCGCGATTGAGGGCAAATTCGACCGCCGTGCGATCGCCGCGTGGGTAACGCACTCGTCGATACAGGCGGCGTAGAAACAGTAGAACGCTCGTCAGCAAAATCGTCGTCGTCAGTACACCCATTAATGCTGTTAACGTCGGAGGTAGCCAGGATTCTAACTCAAGTTGACTCCATTGAGATGCCATGAATCCCTGTGAGTCAGATCGATAGTTTGGCAAGAGTTTCTGTCCTCGCCAAATCCCTAGGATCAGGGGAATCGCAATCATGGCCACTCTGGCCATAACAAGCCCAAAACGATCTCGGTTATAGTCTTCGGCTGTCATACGGCTCCCATCCAATCCATTACCCGTCCCATCGATCTGTGTTCGGTTCCCTATCGGCAGTCTCACTCCTAGGGTAGAACGGGGCAGACGGGTTTGAATGTTGTTTGAGACACAAAAGTCTGCAACCGAATCAGGGTAGTCTCAAGGGTCTGGCTTAACTGGTCGGGAACAGCCATCAATCGTCCAAATCGACCTAGGGATTGGTCTCACCGAAGGGTCACCCTTGCAAGCCAGTTAGGAGTGGGATTTTCCGTAGTGTATCACCATTACTTGAAAAACGATTGGGGGGAATGTCCCTCCATTGTTGACGACTCCTCGCGAATCACGCGACGGGGATTCCCCGGAGGGATTACCATCGTCTTTTGGGGGTGAAAGCCTCGCCCTTCCAGGGCGACTTTTACCAGGATCTGGCACTAACAAGAAAGAGTTTAGCCAATTCCGCGAGAATCCCCGCACGGTCAAACGAGGTGAGGACAAGGCGATGTTTTCAGTGTCGGGATGAACGCGGCCGTGACCTGTGATAGAATTCAGGCCACCTTACATCGAAAGTGTAGGCGAAAACCAAGCCAGATATACACAAGCATTGCTTTATTTCCATGTCATTGACCGGCGGGACGCAGGCTCAAGCTAATCGCCAGAAGGTAAGACTCGTTACTCCGAGGAGTCGAAAGCACTTCTTTGGGTAGGAAGCCGACACTGTCATCTTTGATGAGCGTGATCGGTCGTTCACGCCAAGGGAACCGCTGAGAATCCCTGATCCTGGCCCACTTCCAAGAAATGGGCGACGGGGGTGGTAAATTCTCCAACGGCCAAGGCATCTAAGGCTTCAGGATTGCGAACCAGATAGGCGAGATCACTGTAAGCCGGATTGGGCGATCGCCAATCAAATTGCCCATGATTGATAAAATGGCTGACAGCGGATTCCACCCACCCCTCAGCCACTCCCGCCGCCACATCGGGGTTACTGGCTAGGTAGAAGGCGGTATCAAAGAACCCATTGGGATTGCGACCCTCATATTGTCCATGACGTTGGAAATGGGTGAGGGGATCAGCCATCCCTCCGTTTGCTATCTCATTGGCCACATCGGGGTTACTGGCCAGGTAGAAGTCTGCATCAAAGAACTCCTCAAATTGCATTCCTGTCACGGGATCTCGCTTGATTAAGGCTAAAGTTCCCCCCTCATCGAGTCTTATGGGGCCATTCTCCGGCAAATCCTGTTCCAGACTAATCAGGCGGGATGGCTCAGCTTCCGCATCTGGATTAGTGTTAACCCTAAAGGTATAGCCTTCAGGAGTCTTAATCATTAGAGTTGTCAAATTCCTGGGTTCAGATAGTAGTAACTCTATCCCCAGACTCTCCCAGGTCTCTTTGTCCGGCTGAACACCACTTAAGACGTTTCCCTCGGGGTTATAGATGAAAAGGTTTAAGCGATCGAGGCGGTCTGTGGTGACAGGGTATGAGTGTATCTCGTCTAAGTCCGTGTCCTCTAGTTCACGTACGTTAACCCCGTTGATTACGTTAACCCCGTTGATATAGTGTCTCGGAATGCCCGTAAAGTCGTCGAAGTGGTCTTGTGGATACTCTCTAACGGTAAATGACTCGGTAATAGGAGGATAACTGACCTCACCTTGGGCAAAATAACCCTCATCGCCCCGCCAGATAATTCGATAAGACCCCCCGCGTATCGTGATCTCAACTCTTCTTTCAATGGGTGTTGGGTCTGTAATCGGTTCTCCGAAATCTGGATCGGGAGATCGGTTAATGCCGGAGTTACCGATTGATGATTCTTGGTCTTTGGGAGTTTTCGCCGCTTCTATTACTTCAGGATCTATAGACATCGAACCGCCCCCCTAAACTCTCAGGTCGTGCAAGTTGAGCCATTGAACGCACCCCAACTCTACGTAGTTTTACTGACTATTATGACCTGAGATTTTAGATTGTCAAGACGGATAAATCGCTCAGGCTGTGGCGAGGCCTCGGCGAGAAATTAGGCCAAAGGAACCGCTGAGAATCCCTGATCCTGGCCCACCTCTAAGAAATGAGCGACAGGGGTGGTAAACTCCCCGGAGGCCAAGGCATCTAAGGCTTCAGGATTGCGAACCAGATAGGCGAGATCACTGTAGGCTGGATTGGGCGATCGCCAGTCAAATTGCCCATGATCGATAAAATGGCTGACAGCAGATTCTACCGAACCTTCGGCCACTCCCGCCGCCACATCCGGGTTACTCGCCAGATAGAAGGCGGTATCAAAGAGGGCGTTAGGATTACGACCCTCATATTGCCCATGGCGTTGAAAATGGGTGAGGGGATCAGAAACCTCTCCGTTCGCTATCTCATCAGCCACATCAGGGTTACTGGCCAGATAGAAGTCTGCATCAAAGAACTCCTCGAGTTCCATTCCCGTCAGGGGATCTCGCTTGATTAAGACCAAACTGCCCCCCTCATCGAGTCTTATGGGGCCATTCTCCGGCAAATCCTGTTCCAGACTAATCAGACGTGATGTTCGAGCTTGAGCATCGCGATCAGTGTGAACCCTAAAGGTATAGCCTTCAGGAGTCTTGATCATGATATCTGTTAAACCAGTGATCGAAGTTCCACTTGCGAAATCCTCGATTGAACCGCTCGGTATATGCCATCTCCGTTCTACACCGAGAGTTTCTCCGGCCTCTTTGGGCGGCTGAACAGCACTTAAGACTTGTCCATCAGGGTTATAGATACCTAGGGTTAAGCTGCCTAGCTGGCTTTCTTCAATAAAGTTTGATCGGTTGTCTCGATCCGACCACTCACTCAATGTCAACGATTCCGACCTGGCGGAGTAACTGACCTCACCCTGGGCGAAATAACCCCCATCACCCCGCCAGACAATTCGATAGGAACCGGCTGGGATTTCGCGGTTCCCCAGGCTAACAACTGTCCGTTCCCCCCATGTCACACCGGGTAGATTTCTTAGATTAGTTCGTTCC
>NZ_JAWOCL010000142.1:0-5505 GCF_046483825.1 Sodalinema sp. | reverse complement strand
CTGAGCGTTGACCGTCTTGAGCCGAGGAAATTCCATCTTGGCAGCGGTCAAACGCTTAGCCTGAACGTGGTAGTTAGGAAATGGTGTATCGGCTGGCAAGATGAACTCCTGGCGGGTCGAACAAGCATTCACCCGAGACTTGCGAGAATTTAGCCAGTCTTTGCGTTCCCGCCGCGCAAAATTCCAGACCTTGCGACACACATCCAGAATGTGTTCAATCTCTGAAACCTGCTCCGCAGTTGGCTCTAGCTTAAATTCCCACGTCATATTTAGCATATCTAAATTGTAGCAGATATTTTGTAGGTTGCTTTCCTCGGTCGCGCTTCGCTACACCACCCGCCAAGCTTTTAGCTAGGGCTTTGTACTGCGAAGAATCTGGATAGGATCTTAACCAGGAGCTTAACCGAGAGTTGACCTGAGAGACAAACCCTTGGCCTTGGCCGCAGCAGCGATGGAAGTTTGAGGTTTGGGGAGCTTGTGTGTATGATGTACTAAACAAATACTGCTCAATCAGCTCAGCAATGGTTGACTGATACTGGGTTAAGACCGGTTTAACGGTGCTAAAAAGTCCGGTGAAAGTTCGTTAAATCTAGGACAGATCTAGGATAGAATACCCCCCTCGAATGAAACGTAAGCCGAGAATAGCTCAACGTTAGTTCGGGAGTGGTTCGCTTCTGCTAGATGGCGTTTGATAGAGGATAATCTGCAATGGATGTTGATGAGCCGTTAGTGCTAGCGACCGATCTCGATGGAACATTTTTAGGAGGCACAAACGAGCAGCGATCGCAGTTCTACGCCTACCTACAGCAGCATCGCCAGCGTCTGGTTCTGATGTTTGTCACCGGGCGTAACCTGGATTTGGTGCGCCAACTCTACAGCGATCCTGAATTTCCCCAAGCCGACTATATTATCGGCGATGTGGGAACCACCGTCACCGATGGTCAGACGTTCAGGCCCCTAGAGCCGGTTCAGACTTGGATTGCTCAGACCTGGAATGATAGCACCGAGAGAGTGCGATCGCTCCTAAACAACGAACCGGGTCTGGAGTTACAACCCATCACCCCGCAATATCGCGTATCCTACTACTACAACCCCAACGAACTTCAGTCACAAACCCTGACTCGAATTACCCAGGCTGGGTTTGACTATATCCTCTCCGCCGATCGCTTCTTAGATGTCATGCCCAAAGGAATCGCCAAGGGAGCCACTCTGCTAAAAACCCTAGAGAGCCTTCGCCTAGCACCTGAGCAAACGGTGGTCGCCGGAGATACCCTCAACGATCGCTCCCTGCTCGAAACAGGGCTAAACGGGATTGTTGTGGGCAATGCCGAACCCAAACTGAAAGAATTTGCGCGATCGCGTCCCAATGCCTACATTAGCCCCGAACCGGGAGCCTGGGGAATTTGGGACGGATTGAAACATCACGGCAGAGCCTTCTAAGCCAAGGTCTCTCTAAGCCAAGGACTCTCTAAGCCAAGGCCTCTGTCAAGCGCTAACTAGACAACAACCATGAGTAACAGTCAAGACACTATGAAATCTTCTTTGGTCATTCTCTACCACCGCGAACCCTACGATGAGGTGGTCGATGAAAACGGCGTCACCCATTATCTGGACAAAAAAAGTCCCAATGGGATTGTGCCAACCCTCAAAGGCTTCTTCGATAACGTCGAGAAAGGAACCTGGATTGCCTGGAAGCAAGTTACCGCCAAGCAACGCAACAAATTCCAGGAACGGGTGCAAATCGAGAGCAGCAACTACGATGTCGCCCGGATTCCCCTGTCAGCCGATGAAGTCAAGCACTTCTATCACATCACCAGCAAAGAGGCCTTCTGGCCCATCTTGCACTCGTTCCCCTATCACTTCACCTACGAGTCCTCGGATTGGGAAAACTTCAAGGCCATCAACAAGAAATTCGCCGAAGCCGCCTGTGCTGAAGCCGCCGAAGATGCCCTGATTTGGGTTCATGACTATAACCTTTGGTTAGCCCCCAAATACATTCGGGAACTCAAACCTGATGCTCGTATCGCTTTCTTCCACCATACCCCCTTCCCCTCGGTGGATATCTTCAACATTCTGCCCTGGCGCGAGGCGATTATCGAAAGTCTCCTCTGTTGCGATGTGGTGGGCTTCCATATCCCCCGCTACTCGGAGAACTTCGTCCATGTGGCTCGTAGCCTCTTTGAGGTGGATGTGGTCAAGAAAGAGGCTATCCCTGAGCATATCACCCCCTGCGGTACGGCCCTGGCGGAACCGGAAATGGTGACTCAGTTGAACTACAAGGGGCAACTGGTGAACGTCGATGCGTTCCCCGTGGGAACTAACCCCGAACATATCCTCAATACCCTCAAAAAACCCGAAACCCAACAGCGGATTACGGAAATCAAAGAGGAATTGCAGGGCCGCACCCTGGCCATCGCCGCTGGACGGGTGGACTATGTCAAGGGGAACCGGGAATTGCTCGAATGCTATGGTCGCCTACTCGAACGCCGGCCCGATTTGCATGGAAAAATCAATTTGGTGATGACCTGTGTGCAAGCGGCCGCTGGGATGCGCGTCTATCGCACGGCACAGCAGCAGATTGAGCAACTGGCAGGGAAAATCAATGGACGTTATGCTCGATTAGGGTGGACTCCGATTCTGCTGTTCACTCAGCCGATTCCCTTTACGGATCTGATTGCCTACTACAAGGCGGCTGATATTTGTTGGACGACTCCCCTACGGGATGGGTTGAACTTGGTCGCTAAGGAGTATGTTGTTGCTCATGAGGGCAAGGACGGGGCGTTGATCCTATCTGAGTTTGTCGGGGCGGCGGTGGAAATGCCTGAAGCGATTCAGACGAACCCCTACTCGATGGACCGGATGGATGAGGCCATTGACCGGGCTTTGAGCCTGTCGGATGAGGATCAAGCTCAACGCATGGCGAAGATGTATGACACGGTCACTCAGTATGATGTGAAACATTGGGCGGATCGTTTGTTTGATATCTTCCAGAAGATTGAACCTCAGTCTGTGGGTGATAAGAAGCCGGTCACAGCATAGGAAAGAGTGATGTGTTGATCGTGGACTGTTAAACGGTATGGCGGGCGCTGCCCGCCTACAAGTTATGAGGGGTTCACGATTGACGCTCAACGGTCAACTGTCAACTGTTAAGGATTATGCGAAATCTGGATCACGTCGAGTCTCAAACCTACGACCTTATTATTATTGGCGGTGGGGTCAATGGAGCTGCGGTGGCTCGGGATGCGGCGTTACGAGGATTGAAACCGATTCTTCTGGAGAAAAGTGATTTTGCCAGTGGAACGTCGAGCTGGTCAACGCGCTTGGTTCATGGCGGGTTACGCTATTTAGAGTATTTTGAGTTTCCTTTGGTGCGGGAGTCGCTCCATGAACGAGAGTTATTGTTACGAAATGCTCCCCATTTAGTGAATCCGTTGATGTTAACGGTTCCGGTGTATGGGAAGCGATCGCGGCCCTATTGGAAAATCTGGGCGGGGATGATTCTCTATGATATTTTTAGTTTTGATAAGACGCTGTTACCCCATCGGATGCTACCGAAGCAGAAGTTTGTGCAGCATTTTCGGGGGTTAGATCCTGAGAACCTCAATGGTGGGGCGCAGTATTATGATGCTCAGGCCTCGCGGGCGGAACGGATGTGTTTAGAGACGATTCTGGATGCGGAATCGGCGGGGGCGACGAGTCTTAATTATGTGGAGGTGACGGCTCTGCACCGTCAGGGCGATCGCATCACCCATTTGACCTGTCGGGATCAGTTGACGGGGAAAACCCTGGAGATCAAGGGGAGCGCCAAGGCGATGGTGATCAATACCTCGGGTCCCTGGGTCGATCGCGTGTTAAATGATGGCGCCCCAGACGCGATTGGCAAAACCCGTAAGATTGGCGGAACGAAAGGGTCTCATATTATTGTGAATCGCTTTCCGGGGGCGCCGGACAGTGCGCTCTATGTGGAAGCTAAAACTGATGGCCGGCCCTTCTTTATTGTGCCTTGGTTGGGCATGGTGTTGATTGGAACCACGGATTTACCCTATGAGGGGAGTTTGGATCGGGTGAAAGCTGATGATGAGGAGATTGATTATCTGCTGACGGAGACGAATAATATCATTCCCAGTGGCCAGTTGACCCGTGAGAGTATTAAGTTTACCTATTCTGGGGTGCGGCCGTTGCCTTATGTGGATAAGAAGTCTGCCGGGAGTATTACTCGTAAGCATATTCTCTTGGATCACCGCTCGGATGGGGTGAGTAATCTGATTTCTTTGATTGGTGGGAAGTTGACCACGTTCCGCCATGTGGGCCAGGAAATTGTGGATTTGGTTTATAAGAAGTGGAAGCAACCGGCGCCGGCTTGTCCGACGATTCATCGTCCGTTCCCTGGGGCGATTTTGCCCAATGATCCCTTGGTGGGAGAGTTGGTGGACCGTTATCGCGATCGCCTCTCGGTGGAAACGCTCTATCATCTGCTTGACAGCTATGGCCGTCTCGCGGCGGGGGTGTTGGCCCTGATTGATGAGCATCCGGAACTAGCGGCGCCGATTACGCCGGAGTTACCGGATATTCGCGCTCAGATTGTCTATGGGGTGCGATCGGAATATGCCTATCACATGGCCGATATTCTACGGCGACGCACTACCATCGCCATGCAGAGTTGTTATGGCTTGCAGACGTTGGCGGTGCTGTCGGAGGTGTTGCAGCGCTATTGTGGTTGGTCTGCCGAGGACTGCGATCGCCAGGCCGGGGAATATCGTCAGTATATGGAGGAGAACTGCATCCCCGACTATGCGATTCCTCAGAGTCGCCGCTCTCAAGCTGAAGCGGTGTCTGCTTAAGTGAGGCAAACCTGAGGCAAAAAATCCTTGTCGCTAGTCCCAGATATGTTAGGATAAGCAATTAATGCAGTCCTTTGCAGTCTTGGACTAGCCAACGCGGGCGTAATTCAGTGGTAGAATGTCAGCTTCCCAAGCTGAACGTCGCCGGTTCGAGTCCGGTCGCCCGCTTTCTTGAGTTTTTCACCCTAAGTTGTTCACAACGACCCATCATCGCATCGGGGCTTAATCTTCGCAGCGATCGCCGCGAATTGAGCCGAGAATGGTAGCGACAATCACGCAACGTCGGTTTGGGTTATTGCCCCCCTCAACATCGGTGAAGGCGATGCGTGCTAGAGTTCCTGAATCGTCATGCTCAGCATCTTGGTAGGACTCACTAGAGACAACACCTCGGTCTTCAAAGCGAATGCAGTAGTCTCCATGATCACAGTCCTGAGCCATCGTCGTTCTCTCCTCATCTAAGGCCACGAGGTTTCCCGCTTCTGGGGAAAGGGTCGCCCAAGAGGGATTACCACCACCAACGGGATAGGCGGCCCCTTGAACCCCTTGTTCGTCATCGATACGGAAACTGGCTTCCCAGGAGCGGTTCTCGGTACTGGCGCGAGATTGGGCGCGGCGCATCGTTTGCAGGGCTGCGTCGGCGGTGTTTTTAACCCGCTGGCCGTTG
>NZ_JAWOCL010000135.1:0-8783 GCF_046483825.1 Sodalinema sp. | reverse complement strand
GTGCGATCGAACTCACCCGCAGCATCGAGGACCCCAAGATCTAATCCTTCGGCCTGAGCCTGAAAGGCCTGGGCCTCACTACGCCGTTGGTCGCGGGCCTCCCGCAGTGACTCCACCGAGGCTTGGGATACGGTCGAGTCGAGAGTGACCAGTAAATCCCCTTCATTCACCTCATCGCCCCCGGCCACGTGAATCTCTCGCACCATACCGCCGCCAGGGACTTTCACCTCTCGCAGCGATCCTTCGGGTTCGAGTTTCCCTTCGGCAGGAATGGATTGATCCATTTTCGCTAACGAGGCCCAAACCACCCCAGAGGTGGTAATCGCCACAATTAGCCAAATCAGCGCCCGAGTCCAAAAGGCCGGCTGTTCCAGGATTACGGGTTGTTCTTCGATTGACTCAATTCGTTGGATATTATTCATGGCTTTTCCCTTGGCTTCGACAGATCATCTGCGCCCCATCCTCAACATCATAGACATGAGCATGACCACTACAACTGAGACTGCTGTTGTTCATATAGACAGTAGTAGCGACCTTTTAGTGCCATCAATTCCTCATGGGTTCCCTGTTCAACCAATGCCGCATTGTCCATCATCAGGATGCAGTCAGCCCCCTGAACTGTCGGCAAACGGTGGGTGATGAAGAAAACCGTGCGTCCTCGGAATTCTTCGACTAAGTTCTGACAGACGAGACTTTCGAGGTTGTAGTCTAGGGCGCTGGTGGCCTCATCGAGAATCAACAGGTTGGGTTTTTGTAGCACCGTCCGAGCGATCGCAATCCGTTGTCGTTGTCCCCCAGACAGGGCTGAGCCACGTTCCCCAACAACGGTGTTATAGCCCTGAGGTAGCGTCATGATGAAGTCATGAGCCACCGCCACTTTAGCCGCGTTGATAATCTCTTCATCCGTTGCTTCGGGATTGTTTAGGGCAATGTTGGCCTTAATGGTGGTGTTGAACAAGAGGGTATCTTGCAGCACTACCCCCACCTGTCGGCGCAAGGAATAGAGTTCAACCTTGTTGATGTCATAGCCATCAATATGAATCCGTCCCGTTTCTGGGGGATAAAGCCGTTGCAGGAGCTTCATTAAGGTACTTTTACCCGATCCACTTTGTCCAACAATCCCAACGAACGACCCAGCGGGAAAATCAATGTTGACATTGGCGACGTTTAATGCGCCCGTGGGAACGAAGCGGAAACAGACATCTTCAAATCTAACGTGTCCTTCGATATTCGGCAGGGGAATGTTGAGGCGATCGCTGTCGTTACTCTCGGGTTCGGAGTTGAGAATATCCCGCAGACGTTCAATGGACATCCCCACTTCCTGGAAGCTTTGCCAAACCTGGACAAAGCGCAACAGTGAGCCGGTGACGTTCCCGGAAATAATCCGGAAGGCGATGAGCTGACCCAATGTTAGCTCCTGGTTAATCACCAAATAGGCCCCCACCCACAACAGCAACAGGGACGAGAGTTTATTGAGGAACCCAGCCACGGAACTCGCGGCGGTGTTGGTGAGAATCGTTCGGAAGCCCGCGTTCATGTAACGCGCATAGCGTTCGTACCAGTTCCAGCGGGAGGTTAACTCAATGTTTTGCGCCTTGACGGTCTGCATCCCGTTGAGGGTTTCCACGAGATAAGATTGAGCATCGGCGTAGCGTTCGGCCCGTTTCAGCAACAGTCGCCGCACAATGGGCGAGACAAAGACGATTAAAGCCGTAAAGAAGGGAACCGTCACCAGAGAGACCGCTGTCAGTAGCCAACTGTAGGTCAGCATCACGGCGATATAGATCACCGAGAAGACAGCATCGAGAACCACCGTCAGAGCCGTCCCCGTGACGAACTGACGAATGTTCGCCAACTCGTTCACCCGTCCGGCAATATCCCCCACCCGGCGTTTATCGAAGTAGCCCAAGGGGAGCCGGAACAGGTGGTCGATGACCTCGGAACCGAGGTTGAGGTCAATGCGGTTGGTGGTATCAACAAAGAGGTACGTTCGCAGACTGGTGAGCAGGGCCTCAAATAGAGCCACCCCAATCATGAAAATCCCTAAGATATTCAGGGTTTCAATGCTACGTTGACCGAGGACTTTATCGATGATGACCTGGGTCAGCAGTGGGTTAGCGAGTCCGAAGAGTTGGACAAAGAAGGAGGCGATGAAGACCTCAATCAAGACCTTTTTGTAGCGCAGCATGGAGGGGAGGAACCACCACATGCTGAATTTCTCGGACTGATCGCCAGAGGGGGGCTGAACTAGGACGACTTCAGCGACATCTCCCTCGACCATTTCGGCGACTTGGGCCGGGGTGCGATGGAGAATCCCCACTTCGGGGACGGCGAGGACAATTTCTTTCTCGGTAATGTTGTAGAGAATGGCGTAGCTATCTTGCCATTTCATCATCCCCGGTGCTTGTAGCCGCCCGAGGGAGCCTTTGGGGATGCGAGCCAGCTGGGCTTGAACCCCCAGGGTGGGCATAATGGTGCCGCAGCCGTAGAGTGAGACGGCCCCTTTGCTTTTGAGCTGCTGTTCGAGCAATTTGCGGATGGCATCCTTGCGGAAGTTGATCCGCATATGCTTACAGAGCATATGGAAGCAGGCTAAGGGAGAGCCAATCGGACCACTACCGCGAATGTGAGGGTAGCGCGGTGGGGGAGCGAGGGGATCTCGGGGGGGATCTGGCGGTCGCGGCGGCGCTTCGGGGATATTGGCCAGGGCGTTGCTGGCGCTAGAGACATTGTTACTGGGGACAATGGCTCTTGTGTCGCCGTTGTTGGAGTCTGGCGGCTCTTGTCCGTCGCTTGGGTCGCTGTCGCTATCTGGGGTGGCGGGAAGTTGGGGGGAGCCGACGGATTGGCTAACTTTGGCGGTCCAGGGAACGCCGACTAAGCGTAGGGATTGTTCGAGTCGTGTGCGATTGTAGCGGGCCGGGTAGAGGCGATCGCCGACTTTGGCCTCGTCGAGTTCACCGCGACTGACCAGCCAGAGGAGTTGAGGATCGAGGCGCTCTGGCTCTAAGTGTTGTCCTGAGTCGAGATCGATGATTTGGGCTTCGGACCAGAGATCGTAACAGAGGCTTTTAATATCGGCGGTTGCATCGGCTCGCCGTTGTAATTCGGCACTGCTGAGTTCAAAGACTTCGGTCAGACTGGGGTGTTCTCGCACGGCCCGATTAAAGTCGGCTTCGTTGCGCAGACAGTCCCGAAAGTCGTTGACATTGATGCTGACGCAAATGGTTTCGCTTGAGGCCAGGGCGGTTTCACAGGGTAATCCCCGGATGACGCTAATCCAACCGAGGACTTCACCGGCTCCCACGAGGCGCAAACTGGTTGAATTGCCATTGCGGCGATCGTAGCCGAGAACTCGGACTTGTCCTTGGTAGATGATGGAAATCTGGGCGGGCATTTTATCCCGTACCAGCAGGGGTTGTCCCATGCGATAGCGCAAGAGTTGCGCTTTGGCGGCTAACTGACGCAACCGATCAGGGTGCAGGCGGTCAAAGGGAGCCGTTTGGGCGAGAAAATCGGAAATTTGGGGTTGGGAGGTGGTCTGAGTCATACGGACGCTGGGGATGAAGACAAGCGTTTAAAGTAGTCGGCGGCAATGGTTTGTACTTCTTGTTGGAGCCAGTTGACGTAGAGTTCATCTAACATCCGCTGGTGCATGGCTGAGTCGAGTTGCGCGGGATGAAACTCGTCGAGGCGAACAATGATAAACCATTCTGCCAGAGGACGGGGTGGCCAAAGTTGTCCCGGTTGACTGACCGACAAGAGTTTGCCGATGGCGGGGTGAGGTCGGTTTAAGGAGACAGGGCCAAGCTTCCCGCCGGTGCGAGCTTCGGGACCCTGGGAATAGTCGCGGGCGCACTCTTCAAAATTTTGTTCCCCTTCGTTAATGCGATAGTACAGTTCTTGGGCTAATCCTTCATCCTGGGTGCGGATGAGGGAGTAGACCACTTGATCTAAGCTGGATTTACGGGTCATAAAGTGCGATCGCACTTTTGGCCCCCAGGTGGTTTCCTTAAACTTTTGTAATAATATCGGTCGTATGGCCAGGGCTTCGAGTTCGGCTAGGGTCATGCCATTGGCTTTCAACCAAGCCTGTTGGATCTCCGGAGAGGTCAATTGGTTTTGTTTACAAAATTTCTGGACGGCGGCTTGTTGTTCGTCTTCGGGACAGGTGAACTCGGCGATCGCCTGATCGATGACTAGCCCCTGCAAAAATTGTGGCAGCAGCTGATAACGTTTGAGCAGTTGAGGGATTTCTTCTGCTGTAATTCCTTGCTCGCCGACGCGGAAGACTTCAGTCATCGCTCCTGTCAATTCAATCTAATCGAGTAATCTATAAACACCTTAAGACATGAACCAAGGTGGATCATGGCCGGGCCGATGTTACCAGGGCTTAGTTGCCTCTGGTAAGGCAATACTAATCGATCTCGTGTCTTCCACGCTAATACCTGACCCTAGCGATGAGTTCAGGATGGTTGGGTCCTGATTGCGCTGACGGGAGGGCTGGGTGACTTGTTCCGCCCCTTGGCCATTTCTGGGCTGAAGGCGGGTGAGCGCTCAGGAGCATCCGTCTCGGTGATAAAAATCCCGGACTTCGCGCAGTCCTACTCGAAGTCCGGGATCTCTGCCCCTATTTTGATGATAATGATGACGGCACGCTGGGGTTGGCCGGTCGGGATTAGGTGGTGGGATGTTTGAAACGCCGCAACCGTTCAGACAGACTATACATGATCTCTAGGGCAAACATGGGCGTCTCTTGGACGGCAAAGAGAAATTTCTCTAAGTCCATCACCGCTAGGGTACAGTCGGTTTGAGCAACAGCCGTTGAAGCTCGGGTTCTATGGACTCGCACGAGAGCGCCTTCTCCAAAGACGTCACCGGTGTCAATGGTTTCGACAACTCGATCATCGACGACGAGGTCAACGGCCCCCTCGATAATCCCGAACATGGTTTCTCCGGGTTCCCCTTCTCGGAAAATCACATCCCCAGCTTTGTAATGTTGAGGTTCGGTTTGCTTCTGAAAAATTTCAACGGTTCTGACAGGTTGCAGCATAATGGTTAGATCGTGATTGTTGCGGGTTTGACGGCTTAGGTAATGACCGTGGGCGCATTCATGCCAGTATACTGGCGAATCTGGGCCAGGTCTTCGGCAATGGCGATAAAGTCGGCTAAGGCCGTTTGGGGATCGGCGCCATGTTGACTGGAGTCGGGTTCGTAGCTTTCGAGGTAGAGGCGCAGGGTGGCTCCTTGGGTTCCGGTTCCTGAGAGACGGAAGACGATGCGGGAACCGTCGGTAAAGCCAATGCGGATGCCTTGATTTTTGCTGACACTGCCATCGACGGGGTCGGTATAGCTGAAGTCATCGGCATAGTCGACCTCGTATTTGCCCAAGGTTTGGCCAGGGAGGCTTTGCAGTTGCGATCGCAGTCCCTCCATGAGTTGGTTGGCATTCCCTGAGTCGATGCCTTCGTAGTCGTGACGGGAGTAGTAGTTACGTCCGTAGGTTTGCCAGTGGTCGCGCACAATCTCTTCGACGGATTGCTGACGCACGGCCAAGATGTTGAGCCAGAAGAGTACGGCCCAGAGACCATCTTTCTCGCGAACATGGTCCGAGCCGGTGCCGAAGCTTTCTTCGCCACAGAGGGTGGCTTGTCCGGCATCGAGAAGGTTACCAAAGAATTTCCAGCCGGTGGGGGTTTCGTAGCAGTTGATGCCCAGTTTCTCGGCGACGCGGTCCACGGCGGCACTGGTGGGCATGGAACGGGCCACTCCGGCTAGGCCATCTTGGTAGCCAGGAACCAGGTGGGCGTTGGCGGCTAGAACAGCGAGGCTGTCACTGGGGGTGACGAAGAACTGACGGCCTAAAATCATGTTGCGATCGCCATCGCCATCGGAGGCGGCCCCAAAGTCTGGAGCATCGTCACCGAACATCAACTCCACCAGGTCATGAGCATAGACCAGGTTCGGGTCTGGATGGCCGCCACCAAAGTCTTCGAGAGGGGTTCCGTTCTGAACGCTACCGGGAGCCGCCCCGAGACGCTCTTCGAGAAGCAGATGGGCGTAGGGACCCGTGACGGCATGAAGTGGGTCCATACACAGCCGAAACTGGCCGGAGGTGAGAAAGTCCCGGATGCGATCGAAGTCAAACAGAGATTGCATCAAATCGGCGTAATCGGCAACGGGATCGATGACTTCGACGGTAGTTTCGTTGAGTTGGGTGATGAGTAGGGTATCGAGGTCAACATCCGGCGCTTCTAGGATGTTATAACCCTCAATGGTCTTACTGGCTTCAAAGATCGCTGATGTAACTTTTTCTGGGGCGGGACCGCCGTTGCTAGTATTAAATTTAACGCCAAAGTCTCCCTCAGGGCCTCCTGGATTGTGGCTGGCTGAGAGAATAATGCCGCCAAAGGCTCCGGTTTTACGGATGATACAGGATGCGGCCGGGGTTGAGAGAATGCCACCCCGACCGACGAGAACTCGGCCAACTCCGTTAGCCACGGCCATTTTGAGGATGGTTTGGATGGCGGTGCGGTTGTAATATCGTCCGTCTCCCCCGAGAACGAGGGTTTTGCCTTGGTGTCCTTCAACGCTGTTAAAGATGGACTGGATAAAATTTTCAAGATAATGCCGTTGCTGAAACACCGGAACTTGCTTACGCAGTCCTGATGTGCCGGGCTTCTGGTCGGAAAAGGGTTGAGTCGATACCGTGTGTACGTTCATACGATGGGCAAACTGCAAGGGAGATATTTGACAACACCATATCAAACGCTGTGATCTCTTGAGTGGTTTCTGGGGGTGTCTTTCCCTGAAACCCGAGATCAGACTGGCCTGGAGCGCTTTCTAGGTACTCGGTTGTGAGTCCATCACCAGCCAACCTCGGCGGACACAGTGGATGAGACGGTCGATGGCTTGCCGATCTTCGTCGCTGATCCGGTCGTTGAGCAAGGCATCTCGGACCTGAGAGCGATCGCCGGGAGCCAGGGTTCCGGCGCACCAGGCTTGGAAAAAGAGGTCGGCAACGGGGGGGACGAGGCAGCGTTGAGTAGACATAACAGGGAATTTGTCAATCACTTGTATCTGGAGATCCTACATTCTTAATATTTCGTAAATAATCTACCTTGGGTATGATCCTAAAGCAAAACTCTAGGGATCCTGATCATTGACAAATTTAAGTGAATCCCCTCTTGACAAAAAAACCTGGGCGGTTTATGCCCAGGGGATGATGTCCAAAAATTACTGTTATCCCTTATACCGTGGCAGGTTGAAGCATCTGTTGCCAGGTCGCTAAGCTCTCTAGGGAGCGATCGCGATATTTGCCATAGCGATCGCGCTTATTACGAATTCTCATCTCCAAACTGGGGATAATGCCAAAGTTCGGGGGCATAGGTTGGAAGTGTTTGGGGCTGGCTGAGGTGACAAATCCGAACAGAGACCCCATCATCGTTTCTGCGGGCATGGAGACGGGATCTAACCCCAAAGCCACTCGGGCAGCATTGGTTCCCGCTAACCAGCCCCCAGCGGCGGCAGCGGTATAGCCTTCGGTGCCAATCAGTTGTCCGGCGGCCAGCAAGGTGGGGCGTTGTTGGAATTGCAGGGTGGGATGCAGTAACTCGGGGGAGTTGATAAAGGTATTGCGGTGCATGACCCCCATGCGGACAAATTCGGCGTTTTCTAAGCCGGGAATGAGGCGAAACACCCGTTTCTGTTCTCCCCAGCGGAGGTTGGTTTGGAAACCCACCATATTCCAGAGTTGTCCGGCTTTGTCTTCTTGGCGCAGTTGCACAATGGCATAGAAGCGTTCAGGCGATCGCGGATCACGAATCCCCACAGGCTTCAGGGGACCATAGCGCATGGTATCCTCGCCCCGTTTAGCCATTTCTTCGATGGGTAGACAGCCTTCAAAAAATTTAGCCGTCTCTCGCTCAAAATCTTTCACCTCCGCCTGTTCTGCCTCACACAGAGCTTGCCAAAAGGCCAAATACTGCTCTTGGGTCATGGGACAGTTGAAATAGTCCGCATCCCCCTTGTCATAGCGTGAGGCCCGAAAGGCGATATCGGTGTTAATCGACTCTCCCACCACAATGGGACTGGCCGCGTCGAAGAAGCTCATATATTGGCGGCCGGTGAGCCGTTGTAGGTCATCGGCCAGGGCCTCGCTGGTGAGAGGTCCGGTGGCCAAGACGACAATCTCATCGTCGGGAATCTGCTGGACTTCCTCCCGTTGTAGGTCAATCAGAGGGTGCTGGGCCAGGGTTTCGGTGAGATCGCGGCTAAACACCCCGCGATCGACGGCTAAGGCGCCACCGGCGGGGACATGATGGTGATCGGCTTTGTCAATGACAATCGACCCCAGGCGGCGCAGTTCTTCATGGAGTAATCCCGAGGCGCGATCGCTGGCTTTGGCCCCAAAGGAGTTACTACAGACGAGTTCGGCCAGTTCTTGGGAATGGTGGGCCGGAGACTGTCGCAAAGGGCGCATTTCCTGAAGCGTCACCGGAACGCCCCATTGAGCCACTTGCCAAGCGGCTTCGGTTCCCGCTAATCCACCACCAATTACACGTACGTTAGGCATAATTCAAATTCTAAACTTCAAACTTCAAACTTCAAACTTCAAACTAACAATTGTCCGATTTCCCCAGCGCCACGTCCGAGCAGCTTACCGCCTTTGCGTGAAACGCCAAAACAGCCATCCCCCAACACTCCCCTCTTGCCTCTTGCCTCTTGCCTCTTGCCTCTTGCCTCTTGCCTCTTGCCTCTTGCCTCTTGCCTCTTGCCTCTTG
>NZ_JAWOCL010000137.1:0-6945 GCF_046483825.1 Sodalinema sp. | reverse complement strand
GGCCACCCCCACCAGAGCCAACAGCAACGCCAGATTACGCAAAGCCAAACGGTTATTACGATAGACATCCACCAGATACCCCGGTGCATCGACAATAAAGTCCATGACATCGTGGACATCCAGATTTTCCCAATCGGGCAGAGCTAACCCCGAAGGGCGCGATCGCTCTAAACTCGTATTCCCAGAGGCTTCGACGGCGGCGGTTTCCTCTGGCGTCTCAGCCTGAACTGGCTCAGAGACTGGCTCAGAGGTTTCCGTCTTAACATCTGTAGGAGCCTCCATAGAAGCCTCCGCATCAGGTGCATCGGCAACAGAGGTAGTCGCAGAGGTGGCCGTAGCCGCCGTCATCGCCACCGCCAACTCAGGATTCATGGCCGCGAGTTGTTCGCGCTGAGTCTCATCTGCCACAAATAACTTTAGTTTCGCTTCCAACGACGAGCCAATCTTCTTATCCGTCCGTGCTTTCTCCATCACCTTGTTAACTTCGGCGCGGTAGAAGCGAAGCTGTTGCCAGCGTTGGGCTAACTCCGGGTGGCGCCAGTCTTCCTCTAGCTGAACCCAACCGGCTTCAAACACGGAGTTCTCAGCCGTCTCATAGGGGAGATTCTGCCAAATATCCTCAGCCATGTGACAGAGTACAGGGGCGATCGCCCGGGCCAGATTCTCCACCACAATCGCCAACACCGTCTGACAACTGCGACGACGGCGGGCATCCTCAGCACTGATATAGAGCCGATCTTTGGCGATATCCAAATAGAAATTGGACAAATCCACCACACAGAAATTCTGAATGGTTTGGAAGAAACGGAAGAACTGATAACTCTCAAAGGCTTCCGTTACCTCATCCATCACCTCAATAGTGCGATGGAGCATATACTGATCCAATTCCGGCAAATCCCCATAGGCCACCGCATCCGTTGCCGGGTTGAAATCATGAAGATTCCCCAACAAGAAGCGAGCCGTGTTACGAATCTTGCGATACACATCCGAGGTTTGCCGCAGAATCGTGCCACCGAGAGGCACATCTCCCGAATAGTCCACCGAAGACACCCAGAGGCGCAACACATCGGCCCCATAGGCCGGTTGTTGCTTCTTATTGTTGCCCCCATTGATGACCACCGCTGGGTCCACCACATTCCCCAGAGACTTACTCATCTTATGGCCCTTCTCATCCAAGACGAAGCCATGAGTTAACACGGTTTTATAGGGAGCTTGCCCCTGAGTCGCTACACTGGTGAGCAAACTGGACTGGAACCAACCGCGATGTTGGTCTGATCCCTCCAGATACAAGTCTACGGGATAGCCTAAACCGCGCTGTTTCGCCACCGCCGCCCAGGAGGAACCGGAGTCAAACCAGACATCCATGGTGTCGCTTCCCTTGATGTAAGTGCGATCATTGTTGCGGTAAGATTCGGGCAATAACTCCTCGACGGACAATTCCCACCAAGCATCGGAGCCGTTCTCGGCCACAATATCCCGCACATGATTGACGGTTTCTTCCGTTAACAGCGGTTCATTGGTTTCCTCGTCATAGAAGACGGGAATGGGAACCCCCCAACTGCGTTGACGAGAAATACACCAATCGGAGCGTTCCCCCACCATGGCGGTGATGCGGTTCTCCCCTTGGCTGGGAATCCAACGCACCTGACGAATCGACTCTAAGGCTGCGTCTCGGAAGCCTTCGACGGAAGCAAACCATTGTTCGGTGGCCCGGAAAATGGTGGGTTTCTTGGTGCGCCAGTCGTAGGGATATTTATGTTGATAGGGTTCCTGTTTGAGCAGGGAGTGAGCCTCGGCTAAGGCTTCGGTGATTTTCTCGTTGGCATCTTTGAGGACATTTAAGCCAGCAAAGGGTCCCGCGTCTTTGGTGAAGACCCCTTTGGCGTTGACGGGAGAGAAAATCGGCAGGTTGTAGCGTAACCCCACCTGATAGTCTTCTAACCCATGGCCGGGGGCGGTATGGACTAAGCCGGTCCCGGATTCGGTTGTGACGTAATCGCCACCAATCACCACGGGACTGGTACGGTCAAAGAGGGGATGACGATAGTGACATTTCTCTAATTCCGCCCCTTTAAGGCGCTCTAAGACCTTCAATTCGCCGCCAAAGGTCTGCGAAAGCCGTTCGACGGCCTCGGCTGCCACAATCAGGAATTTACCCGCCGCCGCTTCAAACTCTAAGGGGGCTTCGACGATGGCGTAGGTCAACTCGGGGTTGACGCTCACGGCCAGGTTGGCGGGAATGGTCCAGGGGGTGGTGGTCCAGATGGCCAGCCACAGATGGGGCAGATAGTCGGCGAGACGTTCGTTTAGACCGTCGTTGAGTTTTGTGACTTGGAAGGCGGCGTAGAGACTCGGCGAGGTGTGACCTTCGGGATATTCCAGTTCGGCTTCGGCGAGGGCGGTGCGAGAACTGGGACTCCAATGGACGGGTTTACGACCGCGATAGATATAGCCTTTGAGGGCCATGTCTCCGAAGACGCTAATTTGAGCGGCTTCGTACTCGGGTTTTAGGGTTAGATAGGGATCGTCCCAATCTCCCCAGACGCCGTAGCGTTTGAAGCTGTCTCGTTGTTCTTGGACTACCTGATGGGCAAATTCTTTGGCTTTGAAGCGCAGGGCCAGGGGGGTCAGTTGTCGCCGTTCTTCGGATTTGAGGCTTTGCAGAACTTTTAGTTCAATGGGTAAGCCGTGACAGTCCCAACCGGGGATATAGCGAACTTTGCGCCCTTGCAGGAGCTGATAGCGGTTGATGATGTCTTTGAGGATTTTGTTGAGGGCGTGACCAATGTGCAGCGACCCATTGGCGTAGGGAGGACCGTCATGGAGAATGAATGGGTCTCCAGGATTGCTTTGGGAGAGTTTCTGATAGATCTTCTGGTCGTCCCAGAAGGTTTGCAACTCGGGTTCACGCACCACGGCGTTGGCGCGCATGGAGAACTCGGTTTGCGGGAGGTTAACGGTTTCCTTATATCGCTTTTCTTCGGTCACGGCTGGCTACCCAGAGACGAAAGAGCAAGTTATCAAGGGTCGGGCGATCGCCGCGTTGGGACAATGCACCCCGTCTTGACAACGGTGAGATGATTTGGAGCTAATTTGTAATTTTTTATTACAAATTCATGACAAACACTTGACAAATCGTGAGACAATGGTATGCAGAAAAACGCTCCCAGAGTTCACGATTCTATCAATGCCCCATTGTAGTCGAAGAGGAGTTCAATGGGAACGCTCAAGCTTGGGTCAAACCGAGTCAGGAGTCTTGATGAGATCCGGTGAGCTGGTGACCTTGGACGGCGATCGCGCTACCCAACCGAGGAGTTTTGAGGTAGCTTGAAAAACGAAAGCAATTCTACACCGCGCGTTCTGACCTGTGCCGCGTCAGGTCTCTTATTACTGTAACGTTCCCCACAATGCAACCGACTGACCCTTCCAAATTTACCGATCAAGCCTGGGATGCCATTGTCGCCTCTCAAGACGTGGCGCGACGCTATCGCAACCAAAATTTAGAAGTCGAACATGTGATTCTGGCTCTGCTCGAAACGGTAGAACCCTCCCATCAAATTCTACAGAAAGCCGGGATTGATCCAGCGGCCTTAGCCGGGAAGCTCGATACCTTCGCCAAGCAACATCCTCGCCTCGGTGGAGTGGAACAACTCTATCTCGGCCGTCACCTCGATGTGATGTTAGACAAGGCCGAAATTGCTCGACAAAACTTTGAAGATAGCCATGTTGGCATTGAACATCTGCTGTTAGGCTTTGCTGAAGACGATCGCATCGGTGGCAAAACCCTACACATTCTACAGTCAGATCAATCGAAAATTGCCGCCGCTATCAAAACCTTCCGCGCCCAAGCCGCGAAAAGCAAGGAACTCACGGCGGGGCCATCATCTAATGATGAGCAGAACGACGATGTTTTAGAACGCTATGGCCGGGATCTGACTGAACAGGCCCGAGGCGGGAAACTCGATCCGGTGATTGGCCGGGATGAGGAGATTCGCCAACTGATTCAGGTGTTATCCCGTCGTCGCAAGAATAACCCCGTCTTGATTGGGGAACCGGGCGTGGGGAAAACGGCGATCGCCGAGGCCCTGGCCCAGCGTATTGTCAATGGCGATGTGCCAGAATCTCTGAAAAACCGCCGTCTGATTTCCCTGGATATGGGCAGTTTAATCGCCGGG
Source organism: Sodalinema sp. (assembly GCF_046483825.1). Taxonomy (NCBI): domain Bacteria; kingdom Bacillati; phylum Cyanobacteriota; class Cyanophyceae; order Oscillatoriales; family Oscillatoriaceae; genus Sodalinema; species Sodalinema sp. The sequence goes on along the minus strand of NZ_JAWOCL010000137.1, from coordinate 2,770 downwards.
GCCAAGTTCCGGGGTGAGTTTGAGGAACGGTTGCGTTCCGTCATTCGGGAAGTGACTCATTCCGACGGCCAAGTGGTGCTATTCATCGATGAACTGCATACGGTGATTGGGGCCGGTGGTGGTAGTAGCCAGGGAACGATGGATGCGGGCAATCTCCTCAAACCCATGTTAGGCCGGGGCGAGTTGCGCTGTATCGGCGCGACCACCCTGGAGGAATATCGCAAGCATATCGAAAAAGACAAAGCCCTAGAACGGCGCTTCCAGCAGGTCTTTGTGGGGCAACCTGACGTTGAAGCCACAATTTCGATTTTGCGGGGCTTGAAGGAGCGTTATGAGGTGCATCATGGCGTAACTATCACTGACTCCTCCCTCGTGGCGGCGGCGACCCTCTCCAATCGCTATGTGACGGATCGCTTCCTCCCCGACAAGGCGATCGATTTGGTGGATGAGGCGGCGGCCAAGTTAAAAATGGAGATCACCTCGAAACCGACGGAATTAGAGGATGTCGATCGCCGTCTGATGCAATTAGAGATGGAGAAACTCTCCCTCGAAGGAGAAGAACAACGGGCGGCCCGAGGCACCTATTACTCGGCCCAGGAACGGCTCAGCCGCATCGAGGAAGAGATGAACGACCTCAAACAAAAACAGGGGGTGTTGAGTTCTCAATGGCAAACGGAAAAACAACTGCTCGATGATATCAACGCCCTCAAAGAAGAGGAAGAACAATTACGGCTCAAGATTGAACAAGCCGAGCGCAATTATGACCTCAATACCGCCGCTCAGTTGAAATATGGGCGTTTGGAGAAGTTGCAACGGCGGGCGGAACAGAAGGAAGCCCAGTTACTGAAACTGCAAACCGACGGGGTGGCCCTGTTGCGCGAACAAGTCACAGAAGCGGATATCGCCGAAATTGTCGCTAAATGGACGGGAATCCCGGTCAATCGCTTGTTGGAGACGGAGCGGCAGAAACTCCTGAAACTCGAAGAACAACTCCAGCGTCGTGTGGTGGGCCAGTCGGAGGCGGTGTCGGCGGTGTCGGCGGCCATTCGTCGCGCTCGGGCGGGGATGAAGGACCCCTCTCGTCCCATTGGCTCGTTTCTGTTTATGGGACCGACGGGGGTCGGGAAAACGGAATTGGCCCGGGCTTTGGCGGCGTCGTTGTTTGATGACCACGATGCCCTGGTGCGGATTGATATGTCCGAGTACATGGAAAAACATTCCGTGTCTCGCTTGGTCGGCGCACCTCCGGGATATGTGGGCTATGACGAAGGAGGACAACTCTCGGAAGCGGTGCGGCGGATGCCCTACTGTGTGCTGCTGTTTGATGAGGTGGAGAAGGCCCACCCCGATGTGTTTAACATTTTGTTGCAAGTCCTTGACGATGGGCGCATTACCGATTCTCAAGGACGAGCCATCAATTTCTGTAATACGGTCATCATTATGACCAGTAACATCGGCTCCCAGTACATTTTAGAGGTTGCGGGGCGGGAGTCGGATTATGAGGAGATGCGATCGCGGGTCTATGAGGCGTTGCGATCGCAGTTCCGCCCCGAATTCCTCAACCGTGTCGATGACTTGACCATCTTCCATCCCCTCGGTAAAGGTCAATTACGGGATATTGTCTCGATCCAAATTTTACGCATCGAGCAACTGCTCGCAGAACAGAAGATTCAGATTGTCCTCTCCGAAACCGCCAAAGATTATATCGCCGATGTCGGCTATGACCCCGTTTATGGAGCGCGACCCCTCAAACGAGCCATCCAACGGGAGTTAGAAAACCCCATCGCCACCAAATTACTGGAGTTAGAGTTTGGCGCTGGCGATACCATTTATGTCGATTGCAGCGAGGATGGAAGCAGTCTTCAATTTACGAAGACCCAGCCTAAAGCCCAGGCTAAAGCCCAGTCTAAAACTCAACCTAAAGCCCAGTCTAAAACTCAACCTAAAGCCCAACCTAAAGCCCAACCGAAAACCCAACCTCAGGGCCATTCTGCTCCCAAAACACCCCCAACTCCCACCGCTCAACCGAAACCCGAGGGGACCGTTTCCAAACCCGAGAGTGAGTCTAAGGTAAAGCGCGAGTCAGAGACCGATACGACGTCCGAGAACCCCTCGGAGTCAGAGGCGAACTCTAAACCGACCTCTTCTAGCGAGGATGCTGACGTCGTATCAGTCAGCGCCACCATTGTTGACCCTATGGAGATTAACCGCGGCCGGCCCGTTCAATCTGATGGCTTCCCTTGGGAATAACTGGGATCAACTCGCAGGGGTTTGGTCATCACACCAGCGCTCTAATTCCTCGATGCTGTTTAAGGTCAAATAGTGTTTGGCGAGGGCGTTGAGCTGCTCAGATGATAAGTTCTCAACTCGCTGACGAGTTTTAAAGGGGAGAACCCCGAATTGCTCAGTGAGCAAGTTCTCAACCAGCTCAATTTTGCCCTGCTGAAGTCCCTGCTGAAGTCCCTCTTTCAAAATTTCCTGATACCAGGGTGATTCTCGTAAAACAGCCATATCCCACCTCATGATTTCTTGAATAACTGACGCATCTAAGACAAACGACGCGAAAAACGATAACAGGGGTTCTAACTCCTGTAATTGTTCATTGGCTCGCAGTTGAATGAGAGCTTGTTGAACCTGTTGCGGCTCGTTTCCTCCCTTAAGAATGGGAACAAAGGGTAACAGCGTTGAGAGGTTATCACGAAACACCAGTTCCACATCGACTTCCCAAAGATTGATGACTCGGTAGTCTTGACTGGCTTCAATCCCCATA
>NZ_JAWOCL010000123.1:0-17020 GCF_046483825.1 Sodalinema sp. | reverse complement strand
AGATCGAGCATTGTAGACGGGGTGCGGACCATAACGAAAAACTCCTCAATGGCTAGTGGTTTCAAGGTTATACGGTTTCTAGCTTAAGGAATTTTTCGCAATTGTGGCAAATGTGAGCCAAAATCCCTGACTGGAGGGGTCTTGAGTCCTTCTTAAGCGTTAGAGGTTAAGGGGTAGCGGCTATCCAACCTCTGATATCCCTGATAAAACTATTTTATTTTGAACAACATTTCTGTATTTTTGTCAAGTCTACGAGATCACGTTACGAGCAAAGTAATCAATTCTAAAGAAGTCTAAACAAAAGACAAGCAAATCACCAAAGTTTAGGAATCTATTTTAAAGTAAGAACAGGCCTGGGCTGCGTCTCCCACGAGGTTTAACGACACGTCATGAACACACCGAAACGCCTTGGAATCTTAACCAGTGGCGGTGATTGTCCTGGACTCAATGCCGCCATCAGAGCCGTCGTCAGCCATGCGACACTGACCTATGGCTGGGAAGTTCTGGGGATTCCTTACGCCACAGAGGGACTTCTCGAACGTAAAGCGGTTGCCCTGAATGTGCATGGCTTGGATATGCGGGGAATTGACCCGATGTTAAGTACAGGGGGAACGATTCTGGGTTCGATTAACCGAGGACCCACGGAGGCTCGGGCGCAAGAAATTATTGCCGGCTATCAGGCCCTAGAACTCGATGCTCTCATTAGTATTGGCGGTGACGGAAGTTTGGCGATTCTCTCTGAACTGGCTCGTCAGGGGAACTGGAACCTGGTTGGGATTCCCAAAACCATTGATAATGACGTGGCTTTGACGGAATGTTCCATTGGCTTTGATACGGCCGTCAATACCCTGGTCGATGCCCTGCATAAACTCAGTTATACCGCCGCGAGTCACGATCGCGTCATGGTCCTAGAAACGATGGGCCGTACCGCCGGCCATCTGGCCTTGCACGGTGGTATTGCTGGGGGAGCCGATGTGATCCTGATGCCGGAAATCCCCTATACCATAGAAGGGGTTTGTCGTCAAATTAGTGAGTTGCGCGATCGCTGGGGTCATAAATTCGCCATTGTTTTGGTGGCCGAAGGAGCCAAAACCCTCTCCGGGGAATCTCGGGAATATCGCGACGCTCAAGGTGAAATGCGCCTGCGGGGGATTGGAGAATATGTCACCGATGAGATTTGTCGCTACACCGATAATGGCATTGAGGCTCGCGTCAGTGTCTTAGGTCATGTGCAGCGGGGGGGGATTCCCTCAGCCTTCGATCGCGTCCTGGCCTCAGTCTTGGGCAAAGGGGCCGTAGATTTAGTGGCCCAGGAACAGTTCGGTCAGATGGTGGTCTGGCAAAATGGCCGGGTGCGATCGGTCTCTCTCGATGAAGTCTGCGCCCGTAGCCCTCGCCTGATTACCCCAGAAGGGGATTTAGTACAAACCGCCCAAGCCTTGGGAATTTACGTCGGCGAGTTGGAAGTCCCGGCCCAGTTTGGCTCAGCAGACCTCGTTAGACCGTAGGGGGCCTCGCGGCTCGGGGTACAACGGCTCGGGGTACAATGGAGGATGGTTATTTTTTTGCAATAACCCGACGTGATGGGTGTCGTTGAGATTCCCTCATCACCGCTATCGATATCCTCAACTGTAAACTCAACGCCGACGCGAACACTATCTTTAAACTCGCATGACTGTAACTGCCGACGCTACTCCGATTGTCTCCACTCAGCCCCGTCGCCGTGCCGTGTTTCCCTTTACGGCGATTGTGGGACAAGAGGAAATGAAACTTGCTCTGTTGCTCAATGTCATCGACCCGAAAGTGGGTGGGGTGATGATTATGGGCGATCGCGGAACCGGAAAATCCACCACAATTCGGGCGTTGGCCGACTTACTGCCGGAAATGGAGGTGGTCGCCGATGATCCCTTTAGCAGTGACCCTCATAACCCTGAATTGATGAGTGATGAGGTGCGCGATCGCCTCACTCGCGGCGAAACCCTCCCCGTCGCCAAGAAAAAAGTCACCATGATTGACTTACCCCTCGGGGCCACGGAAGACCGCGTTTGTGGAACCATCGATATTGAAAAAGCCCTCTCGGAAGGGGTGAAAGCCTTTGAACCGGGACTGTTAGCCAAAGCCAATCGCGGCATCCTCTATGTCGATGAGGTGAACCTCCTCGATGACCATTTGGTGGATGTACTGCTTGATTCCGCCGCCTCGGGTTGGAATACCGTCGAACGGGAAGGAATTTCCATTCGCCACCCCGCCAGTTTTGTGCTGGTTGGGTCCGGGAACCCCGAGGAAGGGGAATTACGACCCCAGTTATTGGACCGCTTTGGGATGCACGCCGAAATTCGCACCGTGCGCGATCCTGAGTTGCGGGTGAAAATCGTCGAGGAGCGATCGCAGTTCGATCGCAACCCCCAAGACTACCTCAGCGATCACCACGAGACGCAACAGGAGTTACAGGAGAGATTGCTGCAAGCTCAAAATCTCTTGGGTTCCGTTGAGATTAGCCATGAGTTGCGAGTGCAGATTTCTCAAGTCTGTGCTGAACTCGATGTCGATGGTTTGCGGGGCGATATTGTCACCAACCGGGCCGCCAAAGCCTTAGCCGCCTTTGAAGGCCGGACTGAGGTGACGGTGGATGATATCAGCCGTATTATCACCCTCTGTTTGCGTCACCGCCTACGCAAAGATCCCATGGAAACCATCGATTCCGGGACCAAAGTGCAAAAGGTGTTTTCCGAGGTGTTCGGGATTCCCATGGATGAGAACTAACTGGGTGAACGCTCAATGACAGAAGCCAACCCGTGCATTTTAGGACTCGATCCGGGGTTGGCGCGTTTGGGGTTTGGGGCGATCGTCTCTGATGGGGGCGATCGCCTCAAACCCCTTGATTTTGGCATTATCCAAACTCCGGCGAAACAACCGATTGGCGATCGCCTCCAGACCATTTATGAAGATTTACACGCTCTGTGTGAGCAGTTTTCACCGCAACTGGTGGTGATTGAAAAGCTCTTTTTCTATCGTATGAGCAATTTGATTCTGGTGGCCCAAGCCCGAGGGGTGATGATGTTAGTCTTAGCTCAACATAACCTGCCTTTAATTGAATTGACTCCAGGACAAGTTAAACAGTCATTAACGGGCTATGGGAACGCCTCCAAATTGGAGGTTCAGGAAGCTGTGGCGCGGGAGTTGGACTTAGATGAAATCCCCAAACCTGATGATGCGGCTGATGCGTTGGCGGTGGCGATCGCCGGGACGTTTTTTGCCTAAAAGTTTCTTGTTGAGGAAATAGAAAAAGACTAAAATAGCTGAAACCTATACTGAGCAAAGCTTAGAGAGTAAGTTCTATAACCTGAATGGTTACGCGGGCGGCTGGTGCAAGACGTTGGACTTGAGCGACAGATTAAAAAATGTAAAATACTTGACTAACGCTATCTTGTTGAGTATAATTTAGTTGGAGCTTAGCTCAGGGGTAGTCGTATGACTGCCGCACTCAACCGCACCAAGACCAAGGTCGCGGTTTTTGTGTTTTAAAGCGAATCCTCAAAGCAGTAGTATTTTATCCCCATCTTTTCAAGGCTATCAGGTGTTAAAACGGCATCAACTAGCTTCTGATGCCGAATAAGCTCCTGAAATGCACGGTTTTGAGGCTGACCTTTAGATTTTGCGATGGGATACAAGCACAGGTCAGCGATTTGTAGAATGGGGTGATTTTTAGACTTCCCCTGTATACCTGTAAGAACCTGCCGTATTTGGTTAGATGTTAGTGGTGCATATTTAGTAGAGGTTTCAGCACTGAAGGGAGCTCCCGAATCTCTCAGGTCGTTAAAGTAGCTGGTTATGAGTTTATCTTCCTTTTTACCCGCCTTTTCAAAATAAACCATAACTTCTCCACCCTGAAGGACAACATACTTGCTGACACGCTCTAACAAAATTGAGAACGCACTCTTCATCATCTCCCATGTATTGCTACCATAGCGTTCGAGATACCGATCTAGATAGCCCTGCCGAGAAATAACGCATCCATGAACAATAATCGGGCACTGAACAATCGTATCTGTCAAGTCCTGCAAGAACTAATTTTGCTCGTCTTCTGATCTAAGTCCTAGCCAAGCAAAGTTTTTCTTTTTACTCCGAATTTCGTTACCATGTAAAGGAACACTTTCGTCAATTTCCCAACGTTGTTTAAAATCTGCGATTTTTCGACGAATGCGGCTTTCATCATGATGCTGGATTAAGACTCCTCCAACCGCGAAGTAGCTGGCTTGGTCTCTGGGATTTGGCTTGGGACTGCCACTCTCATCCATGTAAAAGGCAAAGGATTGACTCACAAAGCTTAAACCAAGGTAAAGACATTTAATTTGAAAACCATCATACCACAATTGAATTGCTAGGTTGTTGTCTAACCAGTGCTTGTGCAGAACAAAAAGTACGCGCCGTTGCTGAATCATACTTTTATCTGCCGCCTGTGAAGCGAAACGTTAGGTTGCTTAGTCCCCATCCTCAGGGTTACAAGACCGGCTTCCGAGTGTTAGGCGTGGGCGAGCGAAGGAAGGTTCAGTTGATTTTGCCTCGTTTGGCTTAACCTGAATTCGCGTTAATTTATTACATTGAACACAAAATAGTAGGGGCAAAAAATTTTTTGCCCCTACTACTGCTTTTGAAACCTAACCACCCCACATTTATCACTCCCAGAAACTCAATGTTCCGGCTCCAAATGCAAGTTGCGCACCATCTTCTTCTGCACCCCATTAATGAGTACATAAAAGACCGGAATCACATAGAGACTCAAGAGCGTCGAAACAAACATTCCGCCCACCACAGACATCCCAATCGAAACACGACTCATGGCTCCCGCCCCAGTTGCAAACGCCAACGGCATCAAGCCGAAAATCGTCGAAAACGCCGTCATCAAAATCGGACGAAAACGAATTCGACCCGCCTCAATCACCGCTCGGTAAATTGAGAATCCTTCCGCTCGTTTCTGATTAGCAAACTCCACAATCAAAATGGCATTCTTGGTCGCCAAACCAATCAACATAATCAAGCCAATTTGACTATAGATATTCAACTCCAAACCAAAGAGCATCAACGCACCCAACGCCCCAACCAGAGACAGGGGAACCGTTAATAACACCACAATGGGGTCCAAATAACTCTCAAACTGAGCCGATAAGACCAAGAAAATAAAGGCCATCGCTAAGCCAAAAATAAAGGCCGTCGCTTCCCCGGCTTCAGCAAACTCCAGAGATTCCCCCGCCAACGCCGTTGTCACCCCATCAGGGGCAATCTCATCGGCCAACTCTTGTAAAGCCGCGATCGCTTCTCCTAAGCTGTATCCCGGAGCTGGACTGCCTTCAATCGTGGCAGAACGAAAACGCTGATAATGCTCAATTTGTGGGGGAGTTGTCGTCGTTGCTAGACGGACTAAATTACTTAATGGCACTAACTCTCCCTCACTGGTTCGTAGAGAAAGCTCTCGAATACTCTCAGGACTCAGGCGGAATTCTTCTTCAGCCTGAACCACCACCTCATAGCGGCGATTTTCGCGGTTAAAGCTGGTGATTTCCTGTCCCCCTAAGAGAATCTGTAAGGTATTGGAAATATCTTGAGCGTTAATTCCCAGGTTAGCCGCTTGTTGACGGTCAATTTCTACCGTGACTTCCGGCTGAGTCAATTTTAAGGTTGTATCAACATTCCTCAATTCGGGCAGTTGATTCGCCCGTTGCGCTAACTCCCCGGAAATGTCCGCTAACTGCTCTAAACTCGGTCCTTGTAACACCAATTGCACCGGCTGACCGAGTCCTCCACCAGGTAACGCCGGCGGATTGACCGGAAAAATTAACGCATCCGAAATTTGGGAAAAGCGCCCAAATAATTGTCCAATCAGGGCTTGTTGAGATTGCTGGGGTTCTTCTCGTTGCGACCAAGGTTGCAGTCGTACAAAGGCAATCCCCTGATTCACCTGACCCGGTGCGCCGCGCCCAAAAGCACCAATACTAAAGTAATAGCGAACTTCGGGCATCTCCTCATAGACCGCTTCGACTTGCCGCATCACGTCATCGGTGTAGTCAATGCTAACCCCTTGGGGCGCGTTGACAATGGTCAAAATCTGCCCCCGGTCTTCGTCGGGTAGGAAACCTTTGGGAATTTGGCTAAATAAAATCCCCAGCAGACCGATTGAGAGGATAAAGCCAACCACAATCAAGGGTTTGACGGACAGAGCCAGCCGCAGACTCGAAGCATAAAAGTTGGCGGCGGCGGTTAGGAGATCTTCAACTTTATCGAAAATCCAGCCATGCAGCATCGAGTGCGGTTTCAGAACTCGGGCCGACAAACTTGGGGCGAGGGTGAGGGCGACAAAGGATGAGACAATCACGGACCCGGCTAGGGTTAGGGCAAATTCTGCAAATAACTGTCCCGTTACGCCCGTCGCAAAGCCCACGGGGAGAAATACCGCCACCAACACAACAGTGGTGGCAATGACGGCAAAAATGACCTCTTCTAAGCCTTTGATGGCGGCTTGATAGGGTTTCATCTCCTCTTGTTCGATGTAGCGGACGATGTTTTCTAAGACGACGATGGTATCGTCCACCACTAGCCCGGTGGCTAGGGTGAGGGCAAAGAGAGTTAGGGTGTTAATCGAGAAGTCCAGGATAAACATAATCCCGAAGGCTGAAATCAGCGAGACGGGAATGGTTACAGCCGGGACAATGGTGGCTCGCCAGTCGCGCAGGAAGAAGAAGATGACGACGATAACCAGGAAAACCGCCACATAGAGAGACCCCCAGACTTCATCGATCGCCAGTTGCACAAATTCTGAGTTATCGACGGCGACTTCGTAATTCATCCCTGGGGGGAAGTTGGGTTTGAGGTCGGTCATTTTGGCCCGTGCGTCGGCGGCGACGTTGAGGGTGTTGGCGGTCGAGAGTTTGACGACCCCTAAGCCGACGGCGGGGCGACCGTTAAAGCGCACGAAGGAGCGATCGTCTTCGGCGCCAATTTCGGCATAGCCAATGTCTTGGAAGCGAATTTGGGTGCCGTTGCTGGTGGTCCGCAGCACTAGGGCTTCATACTCTTCGGGTTCTCGCAGTCGTCCTAGGGTTCGTACGGAAAATTCATTTTGGTTGCCTTCGATGCGTCCGCTGGGGAGTTCGATGTTTTCTTGCCGGAGGACGTTTTGCACGTCGAGAATGGTGAGGTTGCGGGCTTCAAGGCGTTGGGGATCGATCCAAAGCCGCATGGCGTAGCGACGTTCGCCCCCGATGATGACACTACTCACGCCGTCGATGGTTTCGAGGGCATCGACGATAAAGCGATCGGCGTAGTCACTCAGTTCTAGGGTGCTGATGCCTTCCTCTTCGCTGTAGAGGCCAAACCAGATGATGGGGGCGGCGTCACCGGATTCGCGGCGAATGACGGGGGACTCGGCGTTGTCGGGGAGTTCTCCGACGACTTGGGCGATGGTGCGTTGGACTTCTTGGGCGCCAATGTCAACGTCTTGGTCGAGGTCGAATTGTACGGTGATGGAACTGACGGCCTGGCGACTTTGGGAGGTTAGGGTGCGCACGCCATCAACGCTGTTGAGTTCGGCTTCGAGGATTTCGGTGACTTCGGTTTCGACGACGCTAGGGTTAGCCCCTGGATAGACGGTGGTGACGCTGACGACGGGGGGGTCAATGCTGGGAAGTTCCTGGACGGGAAGACTTCCATACCCGACGATTCCCACTAGCATCAGCAGTAGGGAACAGACGGAGGCGAAGACGGGGCGTTTGATGAAAAACTGATAAAACATCTTCGGAGGCTGGGGGGTTAAGGGCTAGGGGCAACGGGTTGTCCGTCGCGGATTTTTTGGATGCCAGAGGTGATCAGACGATCGCCGGGTTCGAGTCCGCTGATGACTTCACTTTGGTCGCCTTGGCTGTCTCCGAGTTCAACTTGGCGACGTTGGGCGGTGAGGGTCTCTCCGTCTCCTTCGGCGACGAAGACGAACCGTCGCTGGCCTTGGAAGGTGACGGCGGTGGTGGGGATGATGATGGTGTCGGGTCGTTGTCGCCAGATGATGCGCGATCGCACGAATTGGCGATCGCGTAGGCGACCGTCGGGATTGTCGAAGGCGACTTTGACTAGGATCGATTGGGACTCGGGATCGACTTGAGGCGAGATAAAGTTGACTCGTCCGGTAGCTGGGGCGGTGGTATCGGCATCTGTTGGATCGAGGAGTTCGACGGGGAGTCCGAGATCGAGGTCATTACTCCGTTCGAGGGGAATTGATAGCTGTAGTTCTAGGCGATCGTTTTGGGTGAGGGTGGTGAACAGATCGCCTCGACTGACGGAATCCCCCACTTGCAGGGGAATATCCCCGACCATACCGCTAAAGGGGGCGATGATTTGGGTGTCTTCTAGGTTGACTTCGATTGACCGCGCCTCGGCCATGGCCGCGTCTAGGTCGGCTTCGGCTTGGGCGATTTCTTCGGGGCGGGTTCCGGTTTCGAGTTCTAGCAGGGCCTGTCGTTGTTCTTCAACTTCGGCACTGAGGCGGCTAATGCTAGTGTCTTGGGTTTCTTCGAGTTCTTGTCGCCGCCGTTGGGCTTCTTCAAAATTGGCTTGGGCGGTGCGATACCGTTCTCGGGCTTCGTCGAGGTCATCGGTGGGAATGGCCCCCTGGGCTTCGAGGGTTTGGAACCGTTCGAGTCGTTGTTGGGCCAGGTTCAGGGTGGCGCGGGCCGATTCAATGCGAGACTCGGCTTGGGCGATTTGCGAGGGACTGGCCCCGGATTGGGCGTCTTGTAGGTTGGCTTCGGCTTGTCTGAGACGGGCGCGGGCCTGGGCAATGTCTTCTTGTCGTGGCCCGGCTTGCAGTTCGGCGAGTCTGGCGCGGGCGCGGTTGATGTTGGCTTCGGCTTGGGCCAGACTGGCTTCGACGGCGCGGCGATCGATTTGGGCTAGGGGTTCGCCTTGGCCGACAATGTCGCCGGGACGGACGTAGATGGCGCGAATTTCCCCGCTGCTTTCTGAGCGTAGGCTGGCGGTTTGTTGCGCTTCTAGGATTCCGACAAATTCGGAACTATCTTCAACGGTCGTGGTTTCCACGGTCGTGGTTTCTACGGGGGTTGGGGGCGGTCCCTGTTGTTGTTCTTGTCCGGCCGCTTGTTGGGATTGCCACCATTGCCAGCCGAGGAAACCACCGCCGCCAAGTAGCAGCAAGCCCAGTAACAGGATGAGCCACCATTTGGGCGGGTTGGGGCTGTCTTGTTCGACGACGGGAGTCTCTTGTTCGGTTTCGACGGGGGCGGTTGGTTGGGAGGAGATGTTGTCGGTTGGCATAATCGACCTAAAGGAGAATAAGGGAAGCGAACAAACAATGTGTTGTTTGTTGTTTGGAGTTAGGGGGTTGGGGGCTAAACGGGTTGATGTTTTTTGATGTCGAATGAGTCGTTGCTGTCGGCTCTCCGGGCTGTTTCTTGCTGGAGTTGCTCTTGCAACCAATCGATTTCCTCGTTGAGCATATCCAGGTGGCGCAGCCAGGTCGCATGCTGGTAGAGATCTTGGGAAAAATCTTGCTGATGAACGTAGTCTTGGCGACTGTGGCAGGCGTGCAGCCGACGTTTCAATAGTTTTAGGCGCAAGTCAGGCTCGATATCGCTGAAGAAAAAGAATTTCACCATAAACCGACAACGACTTTTCATCCAACTGTCTCGGGACTGTTGTTGCATCAGGGTCCGCCATTGCTGTTTCCCTTGGGGGGTGATGTTGTAGATTTTGCGCTCACCGCCGCTCTCGGGGCTATCTTCGATGTGACATTCGATGAAACCGCGCTCTTCTAAGCGATGCAAGAGGGGATAAATCGCGCCGTAGTTGACGCTCATGCAACTCCCCATGAAGAGTTCGAGTTGCTGCTTGAGTCGATAGCCGTGGAGGGGTTCCCGTTGCAGTAAGCCGAGGGCGGAGAGTTCTAACATCTAAATCTGATATATCAGTTTGATATAGGTGGGGCTAAAACCACTATAGCCAATTTTTGGGAGGGGGCGATCGCAATTCCGGAGGGTTTGTCAAAAATCCCTCTTTGGATTCTTGTACGCTAATCTTGTTGCCTCATATACCATATAAAATATTTTTTGTCAACCCAAAAGATTGGGAAACCGTGCCAAATGTACAATGCCATCCCCTTGATTGACGAGGGGATTTTGGGTCATGCCAATAATGAGTCCATCGCAGGGGGCTTTGACTGTGGCGCGGACGTTGCCGAAGACATCAACAATCACGCCGAGTTTTTCCCGCTTTTGAACGGGTTGGCCGAGTTCAACATCTAGGAGTAGGATTCCCCCCTGGGGCGATCGCATCCATTGGGTCTTACGAGCTTCGACCGGTGGTACAGGAGCGGCGTTGGGGGGATGATCAGACATCCCTAGGGCAGACATCACCCGTAACACCCCTTCGACCCCTAACTGAATGGCCTGGGGATTAAAACGCAAGGCTTCCCCAGCTTCATAGAGAAGCACCGGAATCCCCTGTTTCGTGGCGGCTTGACGCAGGGAGCCATCGCGGGTGGTGGAGTGAATGACGACTGGGGCGCCAAAGGCGATCGCACAGCGATGGGTTTCAGCATCCTCAAGATTGGCGCGAATCTGGGGTAAATTGACACGATGGTCTGAGGCGGTATGTAAATCAATACCATGAGTCGATTGGGACACCACCTCCTTCATAAACAAACTCGCTAAGCGAGAGGCCAGAGATCCCCGAGAGGAACCGGGAAAGGAGCGATTGAGGTCACGGCGGTCTGGCAGATAGCGCGATTGCTCAATAAACCCAAAGACATTAACAATTGGAACCATAATCACGGTTCCCCGCAGTTGGTGAGGATGAATCACATCCATCAAGCGGCGGACAATTTCAACGCCATTAATTTCATCACCATGAATCGCGGCACTCACCCACAGGATGGGGCCATCTTCGGGGCCTCGAATCACGGTAATGGGCAGAGATATGGGGGTTTGCGTCGGTAGGCGAGCAACGGGAAGTTCGAGGTGTTGGCGAGTTTGGGGGGGAATCTCGGTTCCGCCAATTTTGAAGGGCATAGGGAAGGGGGGAAGGCAAGAGGCAAGAGGCAAGAGGCAAGAGGCAAGAGGCAAGAGGCAAGAGGCAAGAGGCAAGAGGCATAACCCACCCCTAACCCCTCCCAAGAGGGGATGGCAAGAGGCAATAGAAAAAGCGGGCATTGCCCGCCTGCTGGCTATTGACCGCTTGTGATGGACGGGTTAGTAGGGGATGCGATCGCGGGGGGCGCTGGCGCCGGCCTTTTTCTCCAGAAATTCGATGATTTTGCCGGCCACATCGACTCCAGTTGAGCCTTCAATCCCTTCTAAGCCAGGAGATGAATTGACTTCCATGACCACCGGGCCGTGATTGGAGCGTAACAAATCGACTCCGGCAATTTTTAACCCCATTGCTTTGGCGGCGCGGACGGCTGTGGTGCGTTCTTCGGGGGTGAGTTTAATTTTTTCGGCTTTGCCACCCCGATGGACATTAGAGCGAAACTCTCCGGGGGCGCCCTGGCGTTTCATGGAGGCGACGACCTTATCGTTGACCACAAAACAACGCAAATCAGCGCCCTTGGCTTCCTGGATAAACTCCTGCACTAAGATATTGGCATCGAGTCCTCGGAAGGCTTCAATCACAGAGGTGGCGGCTGGGGTGGTTTCAGCTAAGACGACGCCAATTCCCTGAGTCCCTTCGAGGAGTTTAATCACTAGGGGGGCGCCGTTGACGATACCGATGAGGCCCTCAATGTCCTTGGTGGAGTGAGCAAAACCGGTAACGGGTAAGCCGATGCCTTCGCGAGCTAGGATTTGCAGACAGCGTAACTTATCCCGAGAGCGAGAAATGGCTTGGGATTCGTTGGCGGTAAAGACTCCCATCATCTCGAATTGGCGGACAACAGCGGTTCCATAAAAGGTGTGGGAAGCGCCAATGCGAGGAATAACGGCTTCAACGTCAGTTAGGGGATTCCCTTGATAAATGACTGAGGGCCGGTGAGAGGTAATACTCATGTAACAGCGGAGATGGTCGATGACTCGCATCTGATGTCCGCGTTGTTCTCCGGCTTCTCTGAGACGTTTGGTGGAATACAGAGACGCATTTTGGGAGAGGATGGCAATTTTCATGGAGAGGCAAGAGGCAAGAGGCAAGAGGCAAGAGGTAAGCTAGTCAGCTAGCAAGCTAGCTGACAATAGGGATCACCCAGTTAAGATCTCCTGGGAGGGATGGGAGGAGGCACTTGTGAGAAGATGCCTTGAGTTTGGGTGAGAGGGGTTAGGCGTTGAGGGGTCATGGCTGCTGGGGAGTTGGGTTAAGAAGATAAGAGTGACCGGGGTCGACGAGGAAGCGTCCGCGAACCGCTTGTCGTCCGAGAAGCATTCGGAACCCCATGACATCGCGGTTGGTGAGGGTGAGTTCGATAGACCATTGGTGCTGCGCCAGTTGTACCGGAGTCACAATGACATAGCGCAACTCAGCTTTGCCCCCGGAGTTGCGGACTTCACGGCGATCGAGGATGTCGGCCTGGGCGGTAACTACTGTCATTGTATCCCGTTGTTGGGGATGGACTTTAAAGCGGATGCGGGGGCGATCGCCCAAGGGAGGGATGTCTTCGATGTCGTAAGCATGGAGGGCCGAGGATCTGGCACCGGTGTCGATTTTGGCTTTAATCTGGGTAATCCCTAATTCCGGCAAGCTCAGCCATTCTCGCCAACCGATGGTTTGGGGTGAAACGGTCATAGGAGAATTAACGGTAAACGGAAAATCGGCAAGAGGTTGGACATGACAGGTTGTCAGTCAAAGGTTTCAGGTGATGGGTCTGGTGATGGATCTTGGGAAGGAAATCCGATCACGGTCTGTTTTGGGGGAGAGTGGTTTGGGGATAGGTTGCATGGAGTGGGGTAACGGTGACGGGTCATGAGGAGGCGTTGTCCCTCTTGGCACTTTTTACGGGATTCATGGTCTGAAAGACTAGGGAATACGGAGACGACGGACTGAGAGGCGAATGCAAAGATGGGGGTTGACTTGTGGTTTGGCGATGATGGGGGCGATCGCCGCCCTATCAGTCCATCCTAGTATCGCTCAAGAGGTCATTCCTGAGATCAGCCGGCAGTTTGGTCGTGGAACGGCGCGGTTTCAACCGGAACGGCCGTCGTCTCCTGGGTCATCTCAGGGCAATTTAGAGCAACGGGATTTAGAGCAACGGGATTTAGAGCAACGGGATTTAGAGTTTAGCTGTCGCCAGGAGAATCAGCGGTTTGTTTTGTTGGTACAAATGCCAACGGAAGCGTTGCCGTTATTGCAATGGCCTCTGGTGGCGACGACGGAGTTGGCGGCTGATGATCCCTGTTGGCAAGCCTCGCAACGGTTGCAACAGGCCTATGAGGATGATGAGGTGAATTATATAACTCTAGGTCGTGTTGAGGGTCAGTTTGTGGTCTGTTTGGTGGGCGATCGCCGCTCAGGTTGTAATCGCCAGAATGTTCTGCTGACGATTCCTCCGTTGGCGGTGTCCCGAGAACCGACGACGGAAGGGATGATGTCACAACTGTTTGAGTTGGATTTTGCGGAGGCGCAGTCGAGTCGCTGTGATATTGATGACAGTGTGTATGTGAATCTGCGAGACTATCTCGATCGCGATCGCGGTCAGTCATCCGAGTTATCCTGCCGCTGCTATTGTGGATTTTGCGTGTGTCCCCAATGAGCCGA
This sequence comes from Sodalinema sp., assembly GCF_046483825.1. Classification (NCBI taxonomy): domain Bacteria; kingdom Bacillati; phylum Cyanobacteriota; class Cyanophyceae; order Oscillatoriales; family Oscillatoriaceae; genus Sodalinema; species Sodalinema sp. The sequence continues at coordinate 3,283 of NZ_JAWOCL010000123.1, read as the reverse complement.
GTCAGGTAATCTAGTCAATAGCCTAGATTGATACGTAGAGAGATTGGAGTTTATGAAATTTAATGCGATCGCAACGACGGCCTTAGACTGGACGGGGGATGGCCTGGCTCTAGCGCTTCAAGAGACGGATTTGCCGTTATCCGGCGAGTGGGCCAAACTCGATGAAAAACTGGCGGGAACCCTCAGCGAACTGATCGAAGAAAGCCAGTTCGAGGGCAAATTAGGCAACAGTGCCGCTACCCGAGTTGGTGGCGGAAGTGCTATCCGTAAGGTGATTTTGGTAGGGTTAGGAGACTCGACCTCCCTCGAGGACTGGCGACGGGCCAGTGCGGCCATGGCCCGGCTAGCGAAGCAACAAAATTGTAAAACGGTTGCCATCGCGACTCCGGTCTGGAATGGCGATCGCACCTCGACGGCCCAGGCCTTAGTCGAAGGCTTTGAGTTGGCGTTGCACCAGGATCAGCGGTTTAAGTCGGAGGAGGACAAAACCACTCAGGTCGAAACCGTGAACTTGCTGGGATTTGAGGGCGAAGATGCGGCCATTGAGATGGCTTTGAAGATTTGTTCTGGGGTGATTTTGGCGCGGGAGTTGGTGGCAGCACCGGCTAATAGCATCAATCCGCTCACTTTGGCTGAAACGGCTCAGGCGATCGCCAATGAGTATGGACTCGACTTGACCATTTTGGAAAAAGAGGACTGTCAGAAACGAGGGATGGGCGCTTTCCTGGCGGTGGCCCAAGCGTCGGATATCCCACCGAAGTTTGTGCATATGGTCTATAAGCCCAAAGGTAAGCCCCGCAAGAAATTGGCCATTGTGGGCAAGGGTCTAACCTTTGACTCGGGTGGACTCAATCTCAAACCCAGTGGGAGCGGTATCGAAACCATGAAAATTGATATGGGTGGGGCCGGGGCCACGTTTGGGGCCGCTAAGGCGATCGCCCAACTGAAACCGGATGTGGAGGTTCACTTCATCTCGGCAATCTGTGAAAACATGATTAGCGGGCGTGCAATGCACCCAGGAGACATCTTAACCGCTTCAAATGGCAAAACAATCGAAGTGAACAACACGGACGCAGAAGGGCGTTTAACGCTGGCTGATGCGTTGGTCTATGCTGATAAACTCGACGTGGATGCGATGGTGGATCTAGCTACTCTCACGGGGGCCTGTGTGGTGGCGTTAGGGGATACGATCGCCGGTCTGTGGAGTCCTGATGATACGGTGGCTGAGGCGTTTTTGACGGCCTCGCAGCAAAGTGGTGAGAAGCTCTGGCGGATGCCCCTGGAGGAACCCTATTTTGAGGTCATGAAGTCGGTTCATGCGGATATGAAAAACACGGGAAGCCGTGCCGGTGGTTCGATTACGGCGGCTTTGTTCCTGAAGCAGTTTGTGGACAAAACCCCCTGGGCGCATTTGGATATTGCGGCCCCGGTTTGGACGGACAAGGATAATGGCTACAACAGCACCGGCGCAACGGGTTTCCCGGTCCGGACTTTGGTGAATTGGGTGATCAGTTAGGCCATCTCTTGCCTGTTGCCGATTGCCAGGAGGTGCGTTCCGGCAGGTTCCTATTGAATGTTCAATGCTGACAAGGATTGCAAGCCGGAACGCACCCTACCCTTTTGCCTTTTGCCTTCTTCCCCCTGTTCCCTGTTCCGGTGTTCCCTGTTCCCTGTTCCCCTCTCCCCCCATGAAAACCCCTGAAAAGTTCCCAAAATTGGTTTGGGGCATCTCCCTGTCGGCTGTTGTTTTAGCGGGGGGGTTGGCGTTTCTGTATCAGTTGGGAACGACGAATTTGGTGGATGAGACGGAACCGTTGTTTGCGGAGGCGGCCCGTCAGATGACGGTGACGGGGGATTGGATTACGCCGTATTTTAATGGGGAAACTCGTTTTGATAAGCCGCCGCTGGTGTATTGGTTGATGGCGATCGCCTATAGGCTAATCGGTACGAATGAGTGGGCGGTGCGGCTTCCTTCGGCGTTGTCGGCCATCGCCCTGATGGCGGGAACCTATGTCACTCTCTGGCGTTTTGTGTCTCCGGCGTCGGGAAGTCGCCAGGGTTGGTTGCTTCCTTGGGGTGCGGCGAGTTTGGGGGCGATCGCGATCGCCTTTAATCCCCAAGCGTTGATTTGGGGACGCACAGGAGTTTCGGATATGCTGCTGTGTGCCTGTGTGGGGTTGTCTCTGTTGTCGTTTTTTTGGGGCTATGCGACGGCGGGAAAGACCCAGAATTGGGCCTATTTGAGCTTTTTTGTCTGGATGGGGTTGGCGGTTTTGGCGAAGGGGCCGGTAGGGATGGTGTTACCGGTGGGGATTATTGGTGGGTTTCTTCTCTATGGGGGCAAGCTGAAGGTCGTTTGGCGGGAAATGCGGCCGTTGCGGGGTTGGCTGATTTTTCTGCTGATTACGGTTCCTTGGTATCTGTTGGTTTGGCAGGCTAATGGGGAGGCGTATATTGAGAGTTTCTTTGGTTATCACAATGTGGAACGGTTTACGCGGGTGGTAAATCGTCATAGTGGTCCCTGGTATTTCTATTTTGGGGTGGTGTTGCTGGGGTTTGCCCCTTGGTCTGCTTATCTGCCGGCGGCGATCGCCCGTTTGCGGGTTTGGCGACGGGGCTGGTGGTGTAAACTGTCGCGTCAGGACCAGTTGGGCGGGTTTGCCCTGTTTTGGTTTGGTGGGGTGTTTGTCTTTTTTACGGTGGCGGTGACGAAACTACCGAGTTATGTGTTGCCCTTAATTCCGGCGGCGGCGATTTTGGTGTCTCTGCTGTTGAGTGAGGAGATGTTACATCGCCCGAGTGTCTCCCGTCGTTGGCTGTCGGCGAGTCATGTTGGGAGTTGGTTGCTTTGGATGGTGATGGCGATCGCCCTGGCGGTTTTGCCGTTTATTATTGGCCCCGACCCGGTGGTCGATCGCATTGATTTAAAGATTTTTGAGTCGGGGTTGACGACGTGGGGGGCTGGGGTGATTGTGGCGATCGCTTCGGTGGTGGAAGCCTGTATTTTGACGCGCCGCCGGGGGGTGGCGATCGCCCAAGTGACGGGGTTTGCGCTCTTTTTGTTGTTGGTCGCTCATCCCATGTTTGGGCTTTTGGATGAGTTACGTCAACAACCGATTCGTCAGATGGCGGAGACGGCGAAGGCGGTCTATCAACCGGGCGATCGTCTCCTCTCGGTGGGGTTTGAAAAGCCTTCGATTGTCTTTTATACTCAGCAGCCGGTGACCTATGTTTCCCGTCCGTCTTTGGGGCGAGAAGATCTACGCCAGCAAGTCGAACAGGG